>JBHADN010000226.1:0-5866 GCA_041855085.1 Catonella sp. | reverse complement strand
AGGACATCCGCCTATACAGCGTGCATTTTTACAATTAAGACATCTTGTAGACTCTTCCATAGCCTCTTCAAGATTGTATCCGTAACATACCTCTTCAAAATTTTTAGCCCTTACTGCCGCTTCCTGCTCCCTCACAGGGATTCTCTGCAATGGATTAACTGCCATTTTCTTATCTCCTTTATCTATTTAGAAACTTTGGAATTTAGTCTACTTTCTGCGGATTAGGTGTCATACAGCCCGGTCCCTTATGGGTATCGCCTTCCTGCTCCTTAAGCACCTTTCTTCCTTCTGCCGACTTGTACATCGCCTGTCTTTTCATTGCCTCGTCAAAGTTAATAAGGTGACCGTCAAATTCAGGACCGTCTACACAGGCAAACTTAATCTCATTGCCCACGGAAAGACGGCACGCACCGCACATGCCCGTTCCGTCAACCATAATAGGGTTCATACTTACTATTGTAGGTATGCCCAGTTCCTTGGTTGTAAGACAGACAAACTTCATCATTATCATAGGGCCGATTGCAACAACTCTGGTATATTTTTTACCATGATTGGCTATAAGATCCTTAAGGCAGTCATTTACATTTCCCTTAAAGCCATACGAGCCGTCATCCGTAGCAAAATACACCGTTGCCCACTCCTTCATTTCCTCTTCGAGGATAAGAAGTTCCTTTGTTCTTGCACCAACTATAACATCTACATCGTAACCGTTTTGTTTAAGCCACTTAACCTGTGGATATACAGGAGCAGTACCTACGCCGCCCGCCATAAAAAGAATCTTTTCTTTTTCAAGCTCTTCTCTGCTCATGTGACAAAGCTCGGATGGCTGTCCGAGAGGTCCCACCACATCCTTGTAGCCGTTATCATCTTCCTTCTGCATACGGGTTGTAGATGCTCCGATAGCCTGATATACAAGTGTAATAGTATTCTTTTCCCTGTCATAATCGCAAATTGTAAGAGGCACTCTCTCTGCCCTGTCGTCAAGCCTTACAATTACAAACTGTCCCGGAAGACATGACTTTGCTACATTCGGCGCTTCCACATCTACCAACCAGATATTGTTTGCCAAATAGCGCTTGTTCACAACCTTAAACATATTACTAATCCTCCTAAAATACACAGTGTAAAATATTTAGAAAAGCTAAATAAATTTTAACACAGCTACTTATTATCCTATCTTGATAATAGTATCACAATTCTACAAATAATTAAACTCTTATTTGGGAATTTACACTATAAATTTATTAAATGTTCTAAAAAAAATACTATTCCCATAATATTATTCACAAAACATTATCTTAACTTATCGAATGAGCCGATAGCAAAACAATTCTTTTCAGCAGTTCCGTCTATCCCTTGATTTTAATGCGTTTAAGGACTGTCAGTCCTTTAACAGTTTTGAAGCAAGTTCATCTACCGTCCTTACAAATACCTCGCCGCCTCTGCTCCTTAAAAATTCTTCATCTCTGAAGCCCCACAGAACCGATATGCAGGGAATACCGGCATTTCTCGCGGTTTCTATATCCACTTCCGAATCCCCTATATATATGCTGTCCTTCTTTGACGCTCCCAGTTCTTTCATTGCCGAATACACCGTATCGGGCGCAGGCTTAGGCTTTATATCGGGTTTTTCTCCTATGGCTACACTTATTTTATCTCCGAAATATTTACCGCTCAGTTCCTTTACCGCCGAGTCTATCTTGTTTGAAACTATCGCTATCTTACAGTCATTTTGTTTCAGCAGATTCAGCATTTCTTCCACTCCCTTGTAAGGGGCGGTTTTTATTTCACAATGTGCATTGTAATACTTACTGAAATCAGCATAAAGCCTGTCCGCAAAAGCCTCATCCCTTTCAAACCCATCCGGCAAAGCCCTTTCCAGAAGCTTTTTCACTCCGTTTCCTACAAAGCTTCTTATCTCTTCGGAACTTCTTTCCGGGAAGCCGTTTGCCGTCAAAATATGATTTGTAGAGTCTTTAAGGTCTTCAAGCGTATCTAGTAAAGTTCCGTCCAGATCAAATATTATATTTTTCTTCATCGTCTTCTCCTTTAACCTTTGTAAATACAGGCTTCATCCTTTACATTCTACAAGCCTTTAAAACTTCCCTGTTAAATTCAGTATATAGCCGCTCGCAGACATAGTCAACACGACAGCACCGATGCAAAATACAGCCGCCCCGAAAACAAGTTTCGACACGGCTGTATCACATATATTTTTAATTCTAGCCCAGTTTCTTAAGCTCCGCAAGTATATTCTTCAGCCTATCTTCCGCATCTGCAAGACTGCTGCCCTTTATTCCCGCATAAAACTTAATCTTAGGTTCGGTTCCGGAAGGTCTTACACAGAACCATGCGTCATCCGTCATATCAAAATAAAGCACATTTGACTTAGGAAGCCCCGTAGTTCCCCTCTGACCTGTGGAAAGCTCCGTAACCTCATCGTTTTCATAGTCCCTTACCCTCAAGACCTTATAACCCGCAAAATCCGCAGGAGGATTTTTACGAAGATTGTCAAGTATTTCATTTATTCTCTTCGCTCCGTCTTCTCCTGCAAGAGTCATAGTATATATGCCCTCTTTAAAGTATCCGTACTTCTCATACATATTTAACATCTGGTCCCAAAGAGTAAGCCCTTTGTCCATGTAGTAAGCCGCCGCTTCACAGAGCCCCACTACCGCCATTATTCCATCCTTATCTCTTGCGTGTGTGCCTATAAGGCAGCCGTAGCTCTCCTCAAAGCCGAACTCATAAGTGCCTTTTCCTTTCTCCTCGAAGCCCTTTATCTTCTCGCCTATATACTTAAAGCCCGTAAGCACCTCTATAAAGTCAAGTTTATAGTATTCCGCTATCTTAAGTGCAAGGTTGGTTGAAACTATCGTGCTTATAAGAGTGCTGTCATCCTTCAGCAGACCTCTTTCACTTTTTACCGAAAGTTCATACTCCGCAAGAAGCATACCCGACATATTGCCTGTGAACTGTATATATTCTCCCGTCTTACGGTCCTTTGCGTACACACCGAGCCTGTCCGCATCGGGATCCGTAGCAAGTACGATATCCGCATCCTTCTCCCTTGCCAGCTTAAGGGCGAGTTCAAAAGCTTTTTCATCCTCCGGATTAGGGTACTCAAGCGTAGGGAAATCACCGTCAGCCTCTTCCTGCTCCTTTACTATATAAACCTTTTTAAAACCGAGTTCCTTCAACATTCTCTGAACGGGCAGACTTCCGGTTCCATTAAACGGAGTATATACTATTTTCAGATTTTCCGCCTGTTTCTTTATGATGTCCGCATTAAGCACAAGCTTCTTAAGCTCCGCAACATATTTATCGTCCATCTCACTTCCGATTACATTGTAAAGCCCCGACTTAACCGCCTCTTCCCTGTCCATGGTCTTGATGTCGGCAAAGGCTGTAGCTTTTACCAGCTCTATTATTTCTTTGTCCACCGGAGCGGTTATCTGGCAACCGTCATCCCAGTATACCTTATAGCCGTTGTATTCCGGCGGATTATGGCTTGCAGTAACCATTATTCCTGCCGTACAGCCAAGCTCCCTTACTGCATACGAAAGCTCCGGAGTCGGGCGCAGGCTTTCAAACACATAGGCTTTAATCCCGTTTGCATTGAGTGTAAGCGCCGCCGCATCTGCAAACTCAGGCGAAAAATGTCTGGAATCGAAGGATATGGCAACTCCCTTATCCTGTACTCCCTTGCTGATTATATATTTTGCAAGTCCCTGTGTAGCTCTTCTTACGGTATAGAGGTTCATACGATTCGTTCCCGCCCCTATAACACCTCTAAGACCGCCTGTACCGAATTCAAGGTCTTTATAAAATCTGTCCCTGATTTCAGCATCATCCCCGGCTATAGCTCTAAGTTCTACCTTTGTTCCCTCGTCAAAAACCGAACTTGTAAGCCACTCCTCATAAAGCTTTTTGTCGTCCATAGTTACCCTCCTGTTTTTATACCGAAATGTCGCAGCACATCCGTATTCTTATTCTATGCTCCGCATTATATCCATTTCTTCGACCTTTACATCGAACTCAACCTTTACTACGGACTGCGGGTGCGGGCAGGATTCCACAGGCTCGTCCTTTTCATCCCACATTCTGAGAACCTCCGCCTCCATATCCGTTCCGTCGGGGCGCATTATCTGTATTCTGTCGCCTATTCCGAACTTGTTCTTCTGCTCAAATAACGCCCTTCCGTCAGCCTCCACCTTTTCTATAAATCCATAATATTTACATCCCGTAATATAGGTATTGTTGTCATAAATCTGAGCCGTACTGTCAGGCTTATCAAAGAAAAAGCCCGTAGTAAAATTTCGGTAGGTGCATTTTCTTATCTCGTCGCTATACCACTTTTTATTCGCTTCATAAAGGACTGCCGATTCAAACCAGTCATCTATCGCCTTTCTGTATGTCCTTGCAACCGTTGCGACATACAGAGCGGTTTTCATCCTGCCCTCTATCTTAAAGCTGTCTATACCTGCCATTACAAGCTCAGGTATGTAGTCTATCATGCACAAATCCTTGGAATTGAATATATATGTGCCCCTTTCATTCTCTTCCACGGGCATATATTCTCCCGGTCGGTTCTCCTCCACGAGATGATATTTCCACCTGCAGGGATGGGTACAGGCACCCTGATTGGCATCTCTGCCCGTCATATAGTTCGACAGCAGGCATCTTCCCGAATAAGCCATACACATAGCACCATGTACAAAAGTTTCTATCTCTCTGTCAGGCGCAATATTCTTTCGTATGTCAGCTATTTCGACAATTGACAGCTCTCTTGCCGACACTACCCTGGTCGCTCCGAGGCCGTACCAGAAGTTAAAATCCGCATAGTTTACATTGTTTGCCTGCGTACTTATGTGTATATCTATTTCGGGACAGATTTCTCCGGCAATCATAAACACGCCCGGATCTGAAATAATCAGCGCGTCAGGCTTTATTTCTTTAAGCTCCTTAAAGTACTCCCTGATGCCCTCCAAATCTTTGTCATGAGCTGTAATATTGGCAGTTACATATACTTTTTTCCCTCTTTCATGAGCGTACCTGATTCCTTCCGCCATGTCCTCCAAAGAAAAATTTTTTGCCTTTGCCCTGAGCCCGTACATCTCGCCGCCTATGTATACCGCATCCGCTCCATACCTTATCGCAAGCTTCAGTACCTCCAGACAGCTTGCGGGAATCAGAAGCTCCGGCTTCTTTATAATCAAATTTTCTTCCATTCGTTTTCCCATTCCGTTTCACTTTCTAAAAGACACACTCATTCCGTCCCCCGCCTCAAGGAGCATCGTTTCCATTTCCTCATCTGCCAAAACGGCTTTTATGTACTCTCGCATTCTGGAGTGAATGGTTCTTTCCCTGCGGACTACGGTATATCTTGAGTCCAACAGTCTTCCTTCCTGCAAAAGATTGTCGGAAACGAGGATTCCCTTCGGTGCCAGAAGCTTCTTGACAGACGGCAGGAAGTTAATATACTGACCTTTTGCAGCATCCATAAAAACAAAGTCATAGGAATCGCCTCCTGCTGCAAGTTCCGGCAGTATCTCCAGTGCATCTCCCCTCAGAAGTCTTATTTGCTTAAGCTTATCATACTTCACAAAGTTACCCGATGCCTTATCCGCTCTTTCTTCCAAGCTCTCAATCGTTGTAATTTTTGTTGTATTTTTAACAAAGTTCAGCATGTAAAGCGCCGAAAATCCTGTTGCAGTACCTATTTCAAGTATATTCCCGGGATTTTTGTATGCCAGCATAAACCTGAGCAGCCTCTGACCGCCTTTTCTTATTATCGGAACATTATTTTTTATATTTTCTATTTCCAAATCTATAAGGTAGTCCGGCAAGCCGTCGGGAATGCTTT
>JBHADN010000225.1:0-13711 GCA_041855085.1 Catonella sp. | reverse complement strand
GTAGGATTTGAAAAATCGCCTACGGCATCCGCATCAAAGCGCAAGCAGTATTATATCTCAAGCAAGACGGAGGATGGAAGTGCGCCTGAAAAGCTTTCTCAGGGAGTCTTTGACGGTATTCTTCTGGATGATGCCAAAAAGTCGCCTGACGGACTTAGGGCAAAGACTCCGACAGAGATAATGTATTCTCTGAAAAACAGCCTCGTGTCATACGATGTTACGGATGACAAAATGGAGGAAATAAGAGGGCTGAACAGGGATTTTGAAAGGGCTGCGGCGGAACTTAAATCACTCTGCGGTAACGGGCAGGCAGATGAGATTGTCCTGATTTCACAGCGTATAGACAGATGGATAACCGAGGTAAGGATGTCCGATTTATTCATGATAGCTTCAAAAGCGAAGCTTACGGTTGCAGATTTGCTGAAGCATACCGGAAAGAAGGCGAATTTTGAAGTGGAAGGTCTTGAGGAGGACGGAGAGCCTCTGCTTATCGAAAAATATAAGATAGCAAATATTTCAAAAATCCTTACGCACCTTATAAGAAATGCGGTGGACCATGGCATAGAAAGCAGCGAAGTAAGGAAAAGAAGAGGAAAGAGCGAAGAGGGCTGTATAAAGCTCAGCTTTGCCAAATCGGATAAGTTTAAGGGTATTGAGCTTCATTTTTCAGATGACGGAGTCGGCATAGATCCGAACAAAATATTAAAGGAAGCTGAGATGAAAGGAATACTTTTAAACCCTAAAGAAAATTATAGTATTGAAGATGTGCTTAAGATACCTTTTATGACAGGATTTACAACGAGAAAGACAGTCGGAGATTACTCCGGAAGAGGAGTAGGTCTTGATGCTGTAGCCCATTTGGTGGGAGAGATAAAAGGGAAAGTAATGTTGGCTAGTAAACAGGGCGAGGGAACAGAAGTCACTATAGAATTCCCGTATGATCATGTTTCTGAGTAAAAGGGAGGATAGCAATGAAGATTTTGCTTGCGGAGGACGATTATGCCAGCAGAAAGTTTGGCATAAGCTTTTTAAGTAAATATGGAGATGTCGATGTTACGGTGGATGGCGAGGAAGCCTTGGCAGCCTTTGAGTTTGCGGTAGAGGATGGAGAGTGTTACGACCTGATATGTCTTGATATAATGATGCCGGGTATGGACGGAATAGAAGCATTGTATAAGATAAGGGAGAGTGAGAAGAGGTTAAACCTCAGCGAAAAAAATTCGCCGAAGATTATCATGATTTCGGCTCTCAGCGACATGAACTATGTAAGAGGGGCGTTTGAACTGGGCTGTGACGGATATGCAAACAAGCCTCTGGATACCGAGAAGTTTGAGGATGTGCTTAGAAAGCTTGAACTGATAGATTAAGAAGCGCTTGTAAGAAAATTGTATTTTGGAAAGGAATTGTAATGACTAAGATAGACATAATCTCGGGTTTCCTCGGGGCAGGCAAGACAACACTTATTAAGAAACTCATAAAAGAGGCTCTTGGAGGCGAAAAGGTAGTATTGATTGAGAATGAGTTCGGAGAAATAGGAATAGACGGAGGATTTTTAAAAGAAGCGGGAATAGAGATAACAGAGATGAATTCGGGCTGTATCTGCTGTACTCTGGTAGGAGATTTCGGCACGGCGCTCAGAGAAGTAATAACCGAATATGAGCCGGACAGGATTATCATAGAGCCGTCAGGAGTGGGAAAGCTTTCTGATGTGATAAAGGCGGTTGCCGTGGTTCAGGAGGATTTTGAGGAGGTTGATTTAAACAGCTTCATAGCGGTTGCGGATGCAGGCAAGGCTACTATGTACATGAAGAATTTCGGAGAATTTTTCAACGACCAGATAGAAAATGCAAGCACCATAGTTTTGAGCCGTACTGCAAAAACTCCTGCAGAGAAACTTGAGCGTACGGTAAAGGCGATAAAGGAGCTTAATGATAAGGCGGTAGTTATAACAACTGACTGGAATGAGCTTACAGGAGAGCAGATACTTAAGACTATGGAGAGTGCTGAGGAGCTTGTGAAGGAGCTGCTGTTTACCGAGGAAGAGCTTATAAGCTGCGGATATACGGTTGAACATGAGCATGACCATGAAGACGGACACGAGTGCGGCTGCGGCCACCATCATCACGAGCATGAGGACGGACATGAGTGCGGCTGCGGCCACCATCATCACGAGCATGAGGACGGACACGAGTGCGGCTGCGGACACCATCATCACGAGCATGAAGACGGTCACGAGTGCGGCTGCGGACACCATCATCATGATCATGAAGACGGACACGAGTGCGGCTGCGGACACCATCATCACGATCATGAAGACGGTCACGAGTGCGGCTGCGGACACCATCATCACCATCATCATCACGCTGACGAGGTGTTTGACAGTTGGGGAGTAACTACTCCTAAGAGATACGGCAGAGAGGAACTGGAGGGAATTATGGAAACCCTTGCCTCGGGGAACGGGCTTGGAATTATACTTAGAGCCAAGGGAATAGTGCAGTCAGACGGAGAAAAGTGGTTCGAGTTCGACCTCACACCGGGAGAATTTGAGATAAGAGAAGGCTCTCCGGATGTCACGGGAAAACTTTGTGTAATAGGTTCAAGGCTGAAGAAAGAGGAAATTGCAGGACTTTTTAAAGCGTAAGGAGAATTTATGGGTAGTGATAAGGACATTCCGGTATATATGTTCACGGGTATGCTGGATGGCGGTAAAACTTCTTTTTTGAAAGAAACCCTGGAGGGCGGAGAGTTTGAAGACGGTCACAGGTCGCTGTATATTATGTTTGAACAGGGCGAGGTGGAACTTGAGGAGAGGCTTTTAAGAAGAAACAAGGTAGCCTCCGTAACGATAGAGGACAGGGAGGAAGTAAATGAGGATTTGTTTACCCTTCTTGAGCACCGACATGAGCCTGACAGAGTGATTATAGAGAACAACGGAATGTGGAATCCGCAGGAAATTATAGACGAATTTCCTGAAAACTGGATGCTTGTGCAGTGCATTAACCTTATAGACGGTTCCACCTTTGAGAATTATCTTGCCAATATGGGAGGTCTTATAATGGAACAGGTTAAGCCTGCCGACCTCGTAGTGTTTAACAGGATAAGGGATAAGGAGATAAGGGGAAGCTTCAGAAGAAGAATAAAAGCATTGAACCGAAAGACTCAGATATTGTATGAGGATGAAAACGGAAATCTGGACGATTCCTATACCGAAAATCTTCCGTTCGACACGAGCCTTGACTGCATAGAGATAGAAGACGATGATTTCGGGCTCTGGTATATGGATGCTATGGAGCATCCGGAGAAGTACAGGGGAAAGAAGGTCAGATTCAGAGGTCTTATATACAGGGCGGAGGGGTTTGCGCCCGACAAGCTTGTACCGGGAAGATTTGCCATGACCTGTTGTGCGGCGGATATACAGTTTATAGGATTTATCTGTCATGCCCCCAATGCAGCCGAGTTTGTACAGAAGGACTGGGCTTATATAGAAGCGGAGGCAAGGTATGAGTATTGTAAGGATTATAAGGGGAAAGGCATAGTGCTGTATGCAAAAGCCCCCCTTAAAAGAGCGGAAGCGGGAGAACAGCTAGTTTATTTCTCCTAATACTTTGAGTTTGGAATAACGGACGATACTGTTTAGCGGAGTAAAAAGTACAAGTGCAAGGGTAAAGTTCCCTATACAATGTATAATGTCAAAAGGTATGCCGCTGAGCCAGTAGGAGAAGGCAAGACTGAGCCCCTTGAACAGGGTTCCGTTTTCTCCCAAAAGTCCGGTAAAGATAAAGGGGATAGTGCCTATTGCCCCGAAAAACAGACCGAAAAACCCGGAAGTCACCGCAAAGAAAAGCGGTGACTTCTGTTTTTTAAAAATCAGTCCGAGAACTACAATTATATCCCAGATATACAGATACATAATCCACCAGAAGCCGAAGCCGTAAAACAGTCCTTCAAGCAGTACAAAGGCATACACAATATAGAAAGTTCTTTTCCCGAGGTTTACGGCATAGACCAGAAACAGCAGGGATACCAGTTCTACATTCGGTATAAAGGCGAGGGATATTTGGGCTGCAAATATTACTGAGGTGCAGACCGCCAAAAAAACAAGTTCTTTTATTTTCATAAATCGGAGTCCAATCTTAAAGTCGGAATATCGGAAGGTTCTACTTAGGATAACCTACCGTGAGTTCTGCGCTGAATTTGTCGCCGTCGACTATCACGGTACTGTCAATTCCTGTCTGAAGAGGAGTATCTCCTTTGAAAAACTGCCACCATTCCTGCTTGGAGTCGTCCGCCTTTCTTTTGTTTATTTCAGTAACGAAAAGTCCGTATTGGGACTCGCTGCCGACTATTTCAAGCCCCTCAGTGCTTTCAAGCGCTTTCCTTAAGAACTCTTCGTCCGTGCTTATGCTGTAGCTTTTGTCCGTAGTTCCGTCAATTACGACCTCAAAGGTAATGTTCTTTGAACCTGTCTGCGGTTGCGGCATGAGAAACTTATAGGCAAGACCGAAGACCGCTATAAGAGCAATAAGTGCCAGACTGACAAGTATAATTTTTTTGTTGTTTCGTGCATTGTTCATTTTGTTGACCTCTCTTTTGTTTAATAATAAAGCAGGTAGATTATACCAGAAACAATCGGGACAGGTCAAATGAAGATATAATATAGTGCAATCCGGCTGATAAACGAAAGCAACGGCAGCGAAAAACAGCCAACTTTTATATTAGCTTTAAATATACATGTATGGTAAAATGGTTGTAGTCGTAAAGCCGATATCCGAACGGGAAACGGCTTAGACCTGATTATGCTTAAAGGAGTGGAGATGAAGTCGTTAAAAGAAAAGGTAAACAAAAGATATTTTGAAATTTCCCTGTATGTTATCTTTACCTGTGTGGTAGTATATCTGTTAAGCAGGCTGTCGGGACAGCTTCCCCTTATACTGAAAACGCTGAGGGAAGCGGTTGGCTGGTTCGGCATCATATTAAGACCTGTTATCATAGGATTTGTAATAGCCTACCTGCTCTTTCCTGTTCTCGGTAAAATAGAGCGGCTGCTTAAAAAAATTAAACTCTTGAATAAAAAAGAGAATGTAAGAGGACTTGCGGTAGGTTTGCTCTGCCTCCTGATAGCCCTTCTTATATTTCTGGTGGTATCTATGCTCGTTTCCCTGGTCACAAAGCAGATAAGAACGGCAAATACCTCGGATATAATTGAGGCTGTTAAAAGCTATACGGGAACAATAAACAAGCTTTATTGGGATTTGATGGCGGGGCTTGAAAATCTGAACATAAATTCAGAGGAGATAAAGACTGCCGTAGACGGAGCTATGAAAAGTGTAGGAAAGTATCTTCTCGGTATATCCAGCGGACTTGGCGGACTTGTAAACAATATAATGGGAGTGCTTACAACAATTCTTTTTGCAGTTATTTTCAGTATATATTTTATGCTGGACATGCCTCTTTTAAAGAGATACTGGGGCAGAGTGCTTAAAGTTGCGGTTCCTGCAAGGGCGGGCAGTATAATGAAAACAGTAGTAAGTGACGCGGACAGCGTATTTGCAGGCTACATAAGAGGACAGCTCATAGATGCGTTTTGTGTAGGAGTAACCGTAAGCGTTGTATTCTCAATAATAGGCATACAGTACGCCGTTGTTATAGGACTTCTGGTAGGACTTGGAAATCTGGTGCCGTATATGGGACCTATACTCGGATACGGCTCTCTGGCAGTAGTGGGCATAGCTACCGCGGATTATAAAAATATGTTTATTGCGGCGATTTTACTGCTTATAATTCAGGCGGTGGATGCAAACTTCATATACCCTAAGCTGCTCAGTTCAAGCATAAGCATACACCCTATGGTGGTAATAATTTCACTTCTCATAGGCGGAAAGGTGGGAGGACTGTTGGGTATGCTGCTTGCAGTTCCTTTCGGCGCATTGGCAAAGGTCTGGTTTGAGAGGCTTATTGACCTTGCTGAAAATAGAAACAATAAAGAACGGAGCAAAGAGGTGGAGTAAATTCAGATGGCTAAGTTTGAGAAAATGTTCGGAATTTCCTTAGGAGAGGCTTCGCTGTACCTTATAAAGCCTGTCATGATACTTGTAGTATGCAAGATAGTTGTAGTGATTGTGTTGAAACTGTTGGACGGAATTCTGGAAAAATCAAAGCTCGATAGCGGAATAAAAGGTTTTTTAAGACAGATTGTGCGGATAGGTCTGTATATTCTGGGAATAATTATGGCGGCGCAGTCGGTAAACATAGACACCGCCTCGCTTGTTACGATACTCGGTGTGGTTTCGCTTGCATTTTCCCTTTCCCTGCAGAATATACTGACCAATGTTTTTTCGGGTATAATGTTGCTTATAACGAAGCCTTTCGTTGTGGGAGATTTTGTGGAAATATCCGGGATTATGGGAACGGTTACGGAGGTTACGCTCATGCGCACCAAAGTAAACACACCGGACAATAAAGCGGAACTTATACCGAATTCGGATGTGGCGTCCAATAGAATATCCAATTTTTCAAATGAAACCAGACGACGAGTGGACATAGAGGTTTCGGCAGAGTATTCGGCGACTACCGAAAAGGTTAAAGAGGCGATATTGTCGGCAATAGATAAGGACGGCAGAATAATAAAAGAAGAAAACTGCCTGCCTGTAGTAAGGCTTTTGAGGTTTAACGCAAACGACATATCCTATACTGTGAAAGTATGGTGCGAAAATGCGGAGTATTGGGATGTGTATTATGACTTGATGGAAAATATAAGGGAGGCATTCATAGAATACGGCATAGCCTTCAGCTATCCTCACAGGATAGTCCATATAAAAGAAGAAAAACTTATGTAGCATAGTCACAGACAAAAAACTAAGAATTATATAAAATGTTACTTTAAACATATGTGTTTTCGATATATAGCTAAGAAATTAACAATATTTCGAATTAGATTACAGAACGGAGAATGATAAATGAGAAAGAAATTATTAGGATTGATAGCGGGATTGTCTATGGCGCTGACAGCTTGTGCCGGAATGGGCGGAAGTGGCTCCGCACCGAAGGATGACAGCAAGGTGGCGCAGGAGAGCGTTGTGACTTCGAGCAGTACGGCATCCGAGAGTGCTGGCAGCTCAAGCAGTACCGCGTCGGCAGGTACTTCGGCTTCAAACGGCACAACATCGGCAGTGGAGGAAAAAGAGGCTGAAAAGTTTCCTGCATTCAAGTCCGTGGATATTGCAGGAAATGAGATTACCGAGGCTGTTTTTGCAGAAAACGATATCACTATGGTAAATATTTGGGGAACTTTCTGCGGACCTTGCATAAAAGAAATGCCGGAGCTTCAGGATATATATTCAAAGCTCCCTGAAAATGCAAATCTTGTAGGTATAGTAGTGGATGTTACGGCAGGAGCGGAAGCGGGAGTAAATACGGCAAATACAATACTGGAAAATAACGGAGTTAAGTTTACCAATATACTTCTGGATGAAAGCATGATGGTTTTTATGCAGAGATTCAGCCTTATACCTACCACCATCTTTGTTGACAGAGAGGGCAACATAGTAGGAGAAACCATAATAGGTGCTATGCCGGAGAGTTATGTCGCACAGCTTGAAAGCTTGCTGGAAGGCTGGAAGTATGAGTAAAAGAAGTATGATTCAGATGGGCATAGCCCTGACCGCAGTTTGTTTTATAATATTCGGAGCTGCGAGAGGGGAGGTTGCCACCGTATTTATAAAGGCAATCAACATCTGTATGGAATGCATAGGTCTGGGCTAAGGGGGCGGAGCTATGAATATATCACCTCTAAGACGCAAATTTATACAGATTGCAGCCTTCGGATTTACCAATTTTAATATAGGGAATTTTGCAACGGGAAAGCTGTATCAGGGAAGCTGGAAGCAATTCTGTGCGCCGGGGTTAAATTGCTATTCCTGTCCGGCGGCAGGCTTTGCCTGTCCTATAGGAGCCTTGCAGGCTGTAATCGGCGACATGAACTTTAAGTTCAGTTTTTATGTAATAGGCTTTCTTATGGCTTTCGGGGTTGTTTTCGGCAGGTTTATATGCGGTTTCCTCTGCCCTTTCGGGCTTTTTCAGGAAATTATTTCGCGTATCCCGCTGCCGAAATTCAGGCTCCCGTTTTGGGCTAAATATATAAAGTACTTTATTTTGGCTATATTTGTGGTTATGCTGCCCATAACCTTAAGCCTTACTACAGGAGTAGGAGATCCCGCATTTTGTAAGTATATATGCCCGGCAGGCATTCTGGAGGGAGGATTTCCTCTGATTGCAACCATTCCTGCACTCAGGACGGCGCTTGGCTGGCTCTTTAACTGGAAACTTACCATTCTTTTCGGTGTAATGGCAGCCTGTCTTTTTGTGCACAGGTTTTTCTGCAAGGTGCTCTGTCCTCTGGGGGCTATATACGGATTTTTTAACAAGATAAGTCCCTGCGGCATAAAGCTTGACAAGCCCTCCTGCGTGAAATGCGGTAAGTGTGCCAAGGTTTGCCCTATGGATGTAGATCCTTCTGTAAAACCTGATTCTATGGAGTGTATAAGATGCGGTAAATGTGTAAATGTATGTCCTACAAAGGCACTGGATCTGCAGTTTTATAGAAAGTATGCTAAGATCGGTTCTAAAATATCTTAAAATTAAGTAAAGTCGGAGGAGATATGCCTAGAGAATATAATTCTAAAGGGAAGAATGAGGTCTTGTTATTTCTGAGAAATAATAAAGAACATTGTCTTACAGCCGCGGAAATTTTAGAAGGATTGGTAAAAAACGGAAAGAATATAAACCGCTCCACGGTATACAGAAACCTTGAAAAACTTGTAGAAAGCGGCGACATTATAAGTTTTAAGGGAAATGAAAGTGAGTCCGCCGTATACAGGTATTCGGGAGAACATAGAGAATGCAGGGAGCATCTTCATCTGCAATGCGGCATTTGCGGAAAGATATTTCATATTGAGGAAAATTTTGCAGATGAATTTGCAAAAAGACTGCTTAAAGACTACGAGGTTGAACTGGATATTGCAAAAACTATGTTGGAGGGAAATTGCAAGGCTTGCAGAAAAAGTCGTTAAGTATATTTAGGAGGCGGTTATGACATTGCAGCAGTTGAGGTATGTTATAGAAGTTGCGGAAACAGGCTCTATGAATGTGGCGGCAAAGAAACTTTTTGTGAGCCAGCCGAGTCTGTCAATGGCAATAAAAGAGCTTGAAAACGATGTGCATATTTCTATATTTGAGAGAACTACCAAGGGAGTTGTATTAACAGCCGAGGGAGAGGAGTTCCTTGGGTATGCAAGGCAGGTCATAAATCAGGTGGAGCTTTTAGAGGACAAGTACATAGCGGCAGGGCAGATAAAGAAGAAGTTCGGAGTGTCCGCACAGCATTACTCCTTTGCGGTAAAAGCCTTTGTGGAGATGGTTAAGGGCTTTGACATGAACCATTATGAGTTTGCAATAAGGGAGGCAAGGACTTATGATGTCATACATGATGTGGTAAACGGGAAAAGCGAAATAGGCATACTCTATACCAATGACTTCAACGAAAAGGTATTAAATAAGATTTTTAAAGATAACCAGTTGGAATTTATAAAGTTATTTACCTGCAAGGGCTATGCTTACCTCTGGAAACATCATCCGCTTGCGAAAAAAAGTGTGATAAGGCTTGAGGAGCTGCAGGATTATCCCTGTCTTTCCTTTGAGCAGGGAGATAACAACTCATTTTACTTTGCAGAGGAAATCCTCAGTACATACGACTTTAAGAAGACTATCAAATCCAATGACAGGGCTACAAACCTAAACCTGATGGTAGGGCTGAACGCTTTTACACTCTGCTCCGGAATTATCTGTGAAGAACTGAACGGAAGCGACTATATAGCGGTCAGACTGGATGAAGAGGTTACTATGGACATAGGCTATATAAAGAGGCAGCATATGAATTTAAGTGAGATAGGCGAGCTTTACATAGAGGAGATAAAAAGGTATATGGGAGAACAGTGATTGACTTTGGACGATGTTTGTAGTACAATACCTACGCAACAACTAAATATCTTCAGGGCAGGGTGAAATTCCCGACCGGTGGTACAGTCCACGAGCGAAAGCAGAATCGGTGAGCATTTTGCAATTCCGATACCGACAGTAAGATGAGTTCTCATTAAGTCTGGATGAAAGAAGAGGTATAATAATGACGCTTAGGGGGGAGATTTGTCCCTCTGATTATTATAGCACCCTGACATTCAGTCAGGGTATTTTTAATTTCTTGTGAAATTAAAAGCCTTACCACGGGCACAAGGAGGAGCAGGCGACTCTTCGCTCTTTGAGGTAAATTATTGCTTTATGAGGATATTGGTAAAACATTGTAGAAAGAGAAGAAAAGGAGAAAAAATATGGTTTTAACGGGAGGACTTGCGGAGTCTGTATCAGAAAACTGGGAAATGGTTGCAGTTTCCCTGCTTGTAGTAGCGGGAATTATTGTGGCTGCATTTTTTGTGGAAAGGCATTTTAGAAAGAAAAACGGTGCGGAGAGGGAGATGTCAAAAATTCATTATATGACGCTTATAGCCCTGCTTTCAACTATGGCGGGAGTGCTTATGGTTTTTGAGTTTCCGGTGCCCTTTGTAGCGCCGGGATTTTATAAGGTGGATTTGAGTGAAGTGCCTATAATAGTCGGAGCATTTGTGATGGGGCCTCTGGCGGGAGTTATTATGGAATTTATAAAGGTAATGATAAATATTTTTATAAACGGCACTACTTCAGCATTTGTAGGAGAATTTGCAAACTTTACCATAGGGGCGGCTTTCGTTGTGCCGGCAGCCATCATTTACATAATAAAGAAGTCGAGAAAGACGGCGGTGGTCGGATTGATATCGGGAACTGCAGTTACTGCGGTTGTAGGGTTTATGACAAACGCTTTTATACTTCTTCCGTTTTATGCGGCGGCATTTGGAGGAATAGATAAGATTATAGCTCTGGGAAACAAGGTAAATCCGGCTATTGACAGCGTAGTAACATTTTGCCTTATAGCGGTTGTTCCTTTTAATCTAATTAAATTTTCACTGGTTTCAATTGTTACATTTTTAACATATCATAAGCTGAGCCCTGTTTTAAAACTGAAAAAACACTAGTTCTACGGGAAATAATCCTTTTAATTTACTCTGAAATATGGTATCATAAGGGTTGCTATTTTGAATACTGTTAAGGAGTATCCACGCATGGTTTTTTCAAGTATATTATTTATAACAAGATTCCTGCCGCTCGTGCTGGCTATTTATTTTATAGTGCCGAAAGGGATAAGGAATCTTGTTTTATTTTTATCAAGTATTCTCTTTTATGCCTGGGGCGAGCCGGTGTACATACTGCTTATGTGCTTTACCATCTTTGTGGACTATGTGTTCGGGCTTATCATAGATAAACAGATAAATTCAGGGAACAGGGGTAAGGCTAAGATTTCACTTTTTTTTGCCGTTTTAATAAACCTTGCGCTACTGGGCTTTTTTAAGTATGCGGACTTTACCATAGACACCATAAATACAATCACGGGAGCGGGTATAGCGGCACTTAAGCTGAGTTTGCCCATAGGTATATCTTTTTACACCTTTCAGAGTCTTTCTTATGTGATAGATGTCTATAGAGGAGATACGAAGGTACAGAAGAATATACTGGATTTCGGAACCTATGTAACGCTTTTCCCCCAACTGATAGCAGGTCCTATAGTGCGTTATCGCACGGTTGAAGAGGAAATGAGGGGAAGAGTGGAAACAAGATCCGACTTCAGCAAGGGAATAACCCGTTTTATGATAGGTATGGGTAAAAAAGTGCTTCTGGCAAACAATGCGGGCATACTTTGGGACAGCGTAAATCTGCTTACTGCCGGAGAGATGTCGGTAGGCAGCTTCTGGCTCGGTATACTCGGCTACACATTTCAGATATACTTCGACTTTTCGGGATATTCGGATATGGCAATAGGTATGGGACTTATGCTCGGATTTCATTTCGATGAAAACTTCAACTATCCGTATATGGCAAAATCAATTACCGAGTTTTGGAGAAGATGGCATATCTCACTTTCAACATGGTTTAAAGAGTATGTATACATACCTCTCGGCGGCAACAGAGCGGGCATAGTAAAGCAGATAAGGAATATCATCATAGTCTGGATGCTTACCGGCTTTTGGCATGGCGCGAGCTGGAACTTTGTGGCTTGGGGTGTGTATTACGGAGCAATACTGATTGTAGAAAAGCTTTTCCTGTTAAAATGGCTGGAAAAACTGCCGGGTATTTTGAGGCATGTATACACAATGTTTCTGGTAATAATAAGCTGGGTGCTGTTTTCGTTCGACTCTTTTGAAAAAGGCGCGGACTACATCGCCGGGATGTTGGGCTTTGGAGGATATTCGCTTGTAAATACGGAGTTTTTTTATCTGCTTACAAACAATGCGTTGCTTTTTGTACTGCTTGCGGCAGGAAGCACGGATATTCCTAAGAAACTTATAGAGAAAATGCGAAATACAAAGATGCCGGCGGGGAAGGTAATAAATATAGCCGTGCTTCAGGTAGTATTTTTTATATGTATTGCCTACCTTGTAGCGGCTACCTATAACCCGTTTCTGTATTTTAGATTTTAGTGGAGATGTTATGAAAATATTTATATACGACAACGCAAAGATAGCAATCTTCGGAATTACGCTTGCAGCCCTCTTTTTCGGAGCTGTGTTACATAAGCCGGAGGAATTTTCGGAAACGGAAAACCGCTATCTTGCAGAAAGACCGGAGCTTAACTTGACTACGCTGGCAGACGGAAGCTTTATGAGGGACTATGAAACCTTTATAACGGATCAGTTTCCTAAGAGGAGCTTCTTTATGGGCATTAAGACTTTGACGGAAAGACTCAGGGGAAAAAGCGATGACAACGGTGTATATTTCGGGAAAGACGGATACCTTATAGGAAAACATGACGGCAACCTCTTTGAGTCGGAAACTGCTAAGAAAAATGGAGAAACGCTTGCTGAATTTGTAAAGCTGTATAAGGACAGGTTTGAGGAAGGCCGTGCCAAGATAGCTTTAATCCCCTCGTCCTCGGAAGTCTTAAAAGATAAACTGCCTAAATATGCTCCCGCTTACAATCAGACAGAGTTTATAGACGGAATAAGGCGGGAGGCGGGAGAAGATTATCTGTTGGACATAGGCGAAAGCCTTAAGGAGCATAAGGATGAATATGTTTACTACAGAACTGACCATCATTGGACAACACAGGGGGCATATTACGGTTATGAGTACATCATAAAAAGCTTCGGTTATACGGCGGTTCCGCTTGAGGATTATGAGGCGGAGATTGCAAGCGATAATTTTCTGGGAACTTACGATTCAAAGGTAAATACGGCAATTATCGGAGGAGTGGAAGCGGACAGCATTACTATATATTCATCTAAAAATATAGACAATGCTTCTATGATGTGGGATAATGATACAGAAAAGACTTTTGACAGTATATACAAAAAAGATGCCCTTAAGGGAAAAGACAAGTACACGGTTTTTCTTGGAGGAAATCACAGCATAGTCGATATAAAGGGAACGGGCAATACCGGGAGAACCCTGCTTATGATAAAGGACAGTTTTTCTCATTGTATGGCGCCTTTCTTTATAGAACATTATGACAGGATAATAATGCTTGACCTAAGATATTTTAATAAAAGTCTTAAGAAATATTTGGAGGAAAACG
>JBHADN010000224.1:0-4228 GCA_041855085.1 Catonella sp. | reverse complement strand
CAGCTCGCTTGCGAGCGCAGAGCAATTCAAGAAGGTTGCAGATATCATCAAACAGGAAAAAGAGAGAAAATTTGCCATTCCCTCCGCACCGGGCAAGAGATTTAATACAGACATAAAGGTGACGGATCTTTTATATAAATGTGCCGACAAGGCTGAACATAACGAAGATTTTTCTGAAGAATTTACTGAAATAAAATCACGCTACAATGAGATTATAACAGGTCTTGGAGTATCCCTGTCACTCGACGGAGAATTTGACACAATAGAAAAGAGTATAAGAGAGAAGTCGGGCAAGGACTATGCGGCATCCAGAGGAGAATATCTGAACGGTATTATTATGGCGGAGTACCTCGGTTTTGCATTTGTAGATGCGGCGTCTATAATTTTCTTTGATAAAGAGGGTGTTTTCGACGCGGAAAAGACGAACGAGGTCATAGAGAAAAAGCTTAAAAAGTTTGAATACGCAGTCATTCCGGGATTTTACGGAAGTATGCCGGACGGAAGCATTAAGACATTTTCAAGAGGAGGCTCGGACATAACGGGAGCTATTGTAGCAAGGGCGGTAAAGGCGGACATATATGAAAACTGGACGGATGTGTCGGGATTTCTTGTTGCAGATCCGAGGATTATTTACGAGCCTAAGCCGATAGATGTTATTACATATAAGGAGCTTAGAGAGCTTTCTTATATGGGGGCTTCGGTTTTACATGAGGACGCAATCTTCCCTGTGAGGAAGGCAGGCATCCCTATAAACATAAGGAATACCAATTCGCCTGAAGATCCGGGAAGCTGGATAGTGGAGAGCACGGGACATAAATCCAAATACATTATAACCGGAATAGCGGGAAAGAAAGGCTTTTGCTCCATAAACATAGACAAGGATATGATGAATACCGAGATAGGCTTCGGGAGAAAGGTGCTTCAGGCATTTGAGGAAAATAATATTTCCTTTGAGCATATGCCTTCAGGTATAGATACTATGACTCTTTTTGTGGAGCAGGAAAACTTCGTACAGAAAGAGCAGATGGTGGTTTCCGCAATACACAGGCTTGCCGAGCCGGATTCCATAGAGATAGAGCCGGATATAGCGCTTATTGCGGTTGTAGGAAGAGGTATGAAGTCAACAAGAGGAACGGCGGGAAGAATTTTTGCAGCCCTCGCACATGCTCATATCAATGTAAGGATGATAGATCAGGGCTCAAGCGAGCTGAACATAATAATCGGAGTTGACAACAATGACTTTGAACTTGCAATTAAGGCTATTTATGATATATTTGTAGAAGTACAAATATAAAGGCAGGGTAAAAATGGACATTGTAAAAAAACTTGCGGAAGAACTGGGCATAAAGCCTGAACAGGTAAATGCGGTAATAAAGCTTATCGAAGAGGGAAATACAATCCCCTTTATCGCCAGATACAGAAAGGAGCAGCACGGAGGACTTAACGACGAGGTGCTGCGCAATCTGGATGAAAGGCTGAGATACTTAAACAATCTGGAAGACAGAAAAAATCAGGTCATATCCCTTATAGACGAACAGGGAAAGCTTACGGAGGAATTGAAAGCCTCCATAGAAAAGGCTGAAACACTTGTGTCTGTAGAGGATTTGTACAGACCGTACAAACAAAAAAGGCGCACAAGGGCAACTGTGGCAAAGGAAGCGGGGCTTTCAGGACTTGCCGCGGTAATATCCCTTCAACAGACGGACAAGCCTCTCTATGAAGAGGCTCTTTCGTATGTCAATGAGGAAAAGGGCATAGCGGATGCGGAAGCGGCGGTCAGAGGCGCTATGGATATTATAGCCGAAGAAGTTTCGGATAATGCGGAGTACAGAAAGTACATACGAAACATAACTTTTGACAGGGGGAATATTACCTCCGAGGCGAAAGACAAGGAAGCGGAGTCGGTTTACGAGATGTATTACAGCTTCACGGAGCCTGTTAAAAAAATAACGGGATATCGTGTGCTTGCGATTAACAGAGGCGAAAGCGAAAAGATATTATCGGTAAAGATAGAAGCTCCGGTGGACGATATTATAGCGTATTTGAACAGGCAGGTAATAATAAGAGAAAATAAAAATACCTCTGAAGTTTTAAAAGAGGTTGTGGTTGACGCGTATTCAAGGCTCATTGCGCCGTCAATAGAAAATGAAATAAGGGCGGAGCTTACGGAACAGGCGGAAGACGGTGCTATAAAGGTATTCGGGAAAAACCTTACACAGCTTTTAATGCAGCCGCCTATCCTCGGTAAAAGAGTGCTTGGCTGGGATCCGGCTTTCAGGACGGGCTGCAAGCTTGCCGTTGTGGATGAAACGGGAAAGGTACTCTACACGACGGTGGTTTATCCTACAGAGCCGCAGAACAAGGTTGCGGAAACTAAGAAGATTGTGACCGATTTGATAAAAAAATACAACATCTCTCTGATATCCGTAGGCAACGGAACCGCTTCGAGGGAGTCCGAGAAGATAATAGCGGATATGATAAAGGAAGCGGGGCTTGCCGTATCCTATGTTATAGTTAATGAGGCGGGGGCATCCGTATATTCCGCAAGTAAGCTTGCTACGGAGGAATTTCCGGAGTTTGATGTAGGGCAGAGGAGTGCCGCGTCTATTGCCAGAAGATTGCAGGATCCTCTGGCGGAGCTTGTTAAGATAGAGCCTAAGGCGATAGGTGTGGGGCAGTATCAGCATGATATGAATAAAAAGAAGCTTGAGGAGGCTCTTGGGGCGGTTGTAGAAGACTGCGTAAATAAAGTGGGAGTGGATTTGAATACGGCTTCGGCTCCGTTGCTTTCTTATGTTTCAGGCATAAACGGCACTATTGCCAAAAACATAGTAAGCTACAGAGAAGAAAACGGAAGATTTAAAAACAGAAAAGAGCTGTTGAAAGTATCTAAGCTTGGACCTAAGGCATTTCAGCAGTGTGCAGGCTTTATGAGGATAATGGACGGAGATAATCCTCTGGACTCCAGCAGTGTGCATCCCGAGTCCTACAAGGCGGCAGAGGCGCTCATAAAGCTGCTCGGGTACGAAATTTCCGGGCTTAGAGGGGGAATAAAGGGAATTTCCGCTGCGGCTAAGAAGGATGAAAGTCTGCTGTCACAGGTCGATGTGGGAGAGCTTACATTGAAGGATATACTTAGTGAGCTTGAGAAGCCGGGAAGAGATCCGAGAGAGGAAATGCCTGCTCCGATTTTGCGTACGGATGTGCTTGACATGAAAGACTTAAAAGAGGGAATGATTATGAAGGGCACGGTAAGAAATGTAATAGACTTCGGTGCTTTCGTGGATATAGGAGTACATCAGGACGGTCTGGTACACATTTCCGAGCTTTCGGACAGGAAGTTTGTGAAACATCCGCTTGAGGTTGTGAGTGTGGGAGATATAGTGGATGTAAAGGTTATAGCTTTAGACATCCCTAAAAAGAGAATATCACTTAGTATTAAACAGGCAAAGGGTTAAAAGATGACCATTTATGAAAGTTTTTCAGAGGAAATGACCTTCGACATAGGAAAGAAGCTCGGAAAGTCCGCCAAAGCAGGCGATATAGTCTGCCTTGAGGGAGATTTGGGAGTAGGCAAGACGGTGTTTACAAAGGGGTTTGCAGAGGGGCTTGGCATAGATGAAAATGTGGACAGCCCTACATTTACAATAGTTCAGGAATATGTCTGCGGCAGAATTCCCCTATATCATTTTGATGTGTACAGGATAGCGGATGTATCGGAGATGGACGAAATCGGCTATGAGGATTTTTTTTTCGGAGATGGAGTCTGCCTTATTGAATGGGCATCCCGAATTTACGAGCTTATTCCTGAGTCTGCGTTAAAAATCAGGATAGAAAAAGACCTGAAAAAAGGCTTTGAATACAGGAGGATAGTATTAGAACAATGAAAATCGCAGGTATAGACAGTTCAGGTACTGTGGCATCCGTTGCGCTGCTTGACAACGATACTCTGATTGCGGAATATACCGTAGATTATAAAAAAACACATTCCGTCACGCTTATGCCTATGCTTTCGGAAATAGTAAAGATGTCCGAAATGAATCTTTTTGAGCTTGACGCGGTTGCCGTGGCGGCGGGGCCCGGCTCTTTTACGGGGCTTAGGATAGGCTCTGCGGCTGCCAAGGGGCTGGCTTACGGTCTGGATATTCCTGTAATTCCCGTACCGACTACGGCTGCACTTGCCTACAATGTACAGTTTTTTGAAGGAATTATATGCCCTGTTATGGAT
>JBHADN010000223.1:0-3022 GCA_041855085.1 Catonella sp. | reverse complement strand
TTTGTTTTTTCATTTTGCACCCATCTCATATACTTTTTGTATGCCGCAAAGCAACATTTGTACGCAATAGAGAGATATTATCATAGCTGAAAAAAAATTTCAAGTGTTAAAGTTTGATAAATTTTATCCCGAATTATTCACAAAATATCTTGCATAATATACTAATGCCCCAAATCCTCGTGAATTTCCCGAAAAAAAATATCAGTACAATGATGCCCCCCAAGGGAATGTGCATTGTACTGATTAAAATCTTTCCGTAAATTAGCTTAAATCTCTCTTAATGCTCTTCCATTTAAGATAAGCGTTTATAAAAGGATCAAAATTGCCGTCCAGCACAGTCTGTGCATTTCCTACTTCAACATTGGTTCTATGGTCTTTTACCATAGTATAAGGCTGCAATACATACGACCTTATCTGGCTTCCCCACGCTATATCCTTTTGTTCTCCCCTTATTCCCGCTTCCTTTGCTTCATTCTCCTGTTGTTTCAGCATATACAGCTTAGCCTTAAGCATCTGCATAGCCTTTTCCTTGTTTTGAAGCTGCGAACGCTGATTTTGACAGGTTACCACCACTCCCGACGGAAAATGAGTTATACGGATTGCAGACGAGGTCTTGTTTATATGCTGTCCTCCCGCACCGCTTGAGCGGTAGGTATCTATTCTTATATCGTCCGGCTTTATGTCTATGTCTATATTATCCTCGATATCCGGCATTACATCGCAGGAAACGAAAGATGTCTGCCTCTTACCCGCCGCATTAAACGGAGAAATGCGCACGAGCCTGTGCACTCCATGTTCGCTTTTTAAATAACCGTAAGCATTTACTCCCGTTATTTCGAGTGTACAGGATTTTACTCCCGCCTCCTCTCCTCCGAGATAATCAATAACTACCGTCTTAAAGCCCTTACTTTCAGCCCATCTGGTATATGCCCTCATAAGTATCTCCGTCCAGTCGCATGCCTCCGTTCCGCCTGCTCCCGCATGCAGAGTTATTATAGCATTGTCCTTATCATAATCACCATTTAAAAGGGTTGAAATCCTTAGCTCGTCGAACTCTTCCTTAAATCTCTCAAACTCGTCCGAAATCTCTTTTATAAGCGAGGCTTCCTTTTCTTCCTCCGCCATCTCTATAAGCGCTTCTATATCATTATATAAATTCTGTAATTTATCAAAACTCTCAACACTCGTTTTAAGGGCGGCTATCTCTGCCATCTTGCTGTTGGCATTGTCGGCATCATCCCAAAACCCCGGTTCGGATATAAGCCTGTTTAACTCCTCAAGTCTAAGCTTTTTCCCTGTAAGGTCAAAGTGAATCCCTCATTTCGACCAATGGTTCCGCATAGGAATTAAGAGTAAGTCTGTACTGCTCCAGTTCTACCATCATCTCACCACCTTTTATTTTATAATGCTTACACACAACCATCTTTTAATTATAACACAGCTTATATGAGGTTTGCAAGAAAAAATGCGGGAAATATAAGCTCCCCCTGTCTTTGAATGCTTTCGATACAACTTGATTTTCCTCTCTATTCAATTTATACTTATATAATCGGACACGGGGTATACATCACTCCCTGCCGCGTCCGTACAAATTCTTACGGAGCTTTTAATCGGTCGGTAGCTCCGGAGGAATTTCCCTACAAGTAAAAAACGGAGAATATATATGTCATTAAGCAAACTGCAGGAAGATATCAAAAAACGGAGTTTCAGCCGCTGCTACCTCCTCTACGGCGATGAGCCTTATATGATAAGATATTATAAAAATCTGCTTAAAAAATCCGTAATCGGAAACGGAGATAAGATGAATCTGAGCATTTTTTCGGGCAGGATAAATGATACCTCGGAAATTATTTCCATAGCGGAAACCCTGCCGTTTTTCTCTGATTACAGGGCGATAGTTATAGAAGACTCAGGGCTTTTTTCGTCTGCAAACGAGTTTTCGGATTATATTGCAAGGATACCCGAAACAACTGTCATAATCTTTGCAGAAAACAGTCCGGACAAAAGAACCAAGCTATTTAAAACTGTAAGCAGGGAGGGGGTAGCTGTAGAATTTGCCGTTATGAAGGATATCGACCTGACCGGATGGATTGCTAAAAAGTTTGCAAATAACAATATAACCATTGCACCGAGCCTTGCCGCATATTTTGTGGAACGAACGGGACACAGCATGGACGAGCTGAATTCCGAAGCTGACAAGCTTATTTCCTATGTTTGCGAAAAAAGAACGGTCGATAAAGAGGATATAGACCTTGTATGCAGCAGGCAGCTAACCGACCGTATATTTGACATTATGGACTTCATCGGAAAAAAAGACAGAAAAAACGCCCTTGCATATTACTTAGACCTCATAAGTCTGCAAGAGTCGGAAACAAAAATTTTATTTCTTATAAATGCCCATTTCAGCAAACTTTATAATATAAAGGAACTTGTTGCGGAAGGAAAAAGGAGTGAAATTTCTTCACTCCTTAATATAAGACAATTTTTCGTACCTAAGTATATAGAGCAGGCAAACAACTTCTCTTCCTCTACCTTAAAAGAAGCAATCGAAGACGGTGTTTTTTTTGACAATGCCATAAAAACCGGACAGATGGACGGCGTTCTTGCCGTGGAAAGCATGATAATAAAGTATTCAGGGGTTATTTAACCCCTTTTTCCGCCCTTTCAGGATATGCGGACTCATCAAAATTATAATATCCGCTGTGTCCCGGGTACTTTTTCCCGTAGCTTTCGCTAAACTCCGACAATTCCAAATCTCCGAGCATAAATGCCTTAAAGCTTCCCGCACCCTCAAGAGGACAGGTGTCAAAATGATACCACTTACCCTCGTATTTTACCAAATTCCAGACATGATAGCTCTTTCCGCCCTCTCGGGTTACTCTTAGAGTTTCAAAGCCCGCTCCCGATATAAGCATCTCGGAAACCGCATAATAAGTAAAGCAATCTCCTTTTTTTGTTCTGAAGCCGCTGTATGCAGCCTCCACCGCATCGCTCTTATCCGAATATCCTACATAACCTATAT
>JBHADN010000222.1:0-5128 GCA_041855085.1 Catonella sp. | reverse complement strand
CTGTGCTCTCCCAATACCTTACCGTCCGTGTCTATAAAATTTCCCTTTGGAAGTCTTATTCCGTATTCATTTTCTATAAATCCTGCATAATCTCCGTCCGGTATAAAGCATATCTCCATACTGTCCGGCTTTGAGGCAACTTCTATCCCTGCTTCTCTTGCTATTTCCCTTACTCTGCTCTTTTCATAATTCCCTATCGGAAGCAGAGTTCTGCCAAGCTGCTCCTGAGTGAGATTGCAAAGCGCATAGGTCTGATCCTTTGCCGCCGTGGATGAATTTGCTATGGAATATCTTCCGTTTTTAAGCCTCCTTATATTCGCATAATGCCCCGTTGCAACAAAGTCCGCCCCTAAAAGCTGTGCCCCTTTAAACAACGCCTCCCACTTTACCTTTCTGTTACACCTGGTACAGGGATTCGGCGTTTCCCCGTTTTTATAGGACTCCGCAAAATAGTCCATCACATGGGATTTAAATTCTGCCCTCATATCCACTACATGATAAGGTATTCCCAGAGTTTCAGCCACCCTCGCCGCATCCTCTTTAGCCTTTGCACCAAGACATCCGCCGTTTACGGTGTCTACCGCTCCGTCCTGCCATATATCCATGGTAACTCCCGCAACCTCATATCCCTCCTTTTTTAGAAGATATGCAGCCACGGAAGAATCCACTCCTCCTGACATACCGACAACTACTTTTTTTGACATATTACTCCTTTACTTACCTTTAGCCATACCGCTCCTGTTGCACAGATGATTTACATTGCTTTCCGCATTATCTTCCTCTAAAAGCTTTTTCCCGTCCTTTGCAAGTTCCGATATCATAAGGTTATCTACTGCATAATTTATACTGTCCGCTATTCTCTTCCACACAAACTTTGTAATACAGGTATCAGCACCCTCGCAAAACTCTCCGGAACCGTCTATCTCCGCACAGTCCACGGGATTCAAATCTCCCTCCAAAGCTCTAAGCACCTCTCCTACCGAAATCTCCTCGGCAGGTCTTGCAAGCACATATCCCCCCTGTGCTCCCCTTAAACTGTTTACAATGCCCGCCTTTTTAAGCATAGCTATAAGCTTCTCCAGATAATTCTCCGAAATAAACTGTCTTGCCGCTATGCTGCTGACAGATGCCGCCTCATCCTGCATAGCTATGTCCAGCACAGCCCTAAGTCCATATCTGCCCTTTGTAGAAAGTTTCATTGTATTCTCCTTTAAAACTCATTATCCTAAAAACTGCCCGTACAAGCCGCAGTTAAAATTAAGCACGCTTAACATTCTCTGCGGCAGAGCTCAAATAAATATCATCAATGCCAAATTTCTCAAGGCTCCGCTCTTTAAAAAACCGTTTTTAATAATACTTGCTCTTTTTTCAAAAAAGCCGTCATATCTTAGCCGCACGAATCTGTTCATAATTTTCAGCTTATCTGCGGAAAGTCCTGCTCCAAAGTACTTCAAGAACTCCTCTCCCTGAGTTACACAACTGTAAAGCCTTTGCCTGTTTTGTGAAAAGCCCTTAATTCTTGAAACCAGGTAACCGAGAAAATTTTCTCCGCCCACCACATTGTTCTCATGCTGCCGGTAATACTCCGTAATTCCCTCGATAAAGCCTATTTTGCCGAAGGCTGCCGCCAGAAGTCCAAGCCACCAGTCATGCATCCTTAGCCTCTCTGGTATGCCTCGTTTCTCTCTTTCCCCTGCAAGCTCTATTTCTGCCAAAGCTTTGTTAATCATTACAGTTCCGCCTATCAGCTTATTTTCCATAAGCAGATAATTAAGTTCCGTTCGGCGGCGGTTCACTCTTTCAGCCGCAAAATACGACTCCGCCGTTACCCTGAGGCTGCTGTCTGTAATCGCAACATCTGAAAATACCAGCGCCGGAGTCTTGTCCTCTCCCTCGATTTCCGTTATTTTCGCCAGAGAACGGCTGAGTTTATCGCTAATCCACACATCATCCTGATCCGCAAAGCAAAAATATTCGCTCTCTAAAGCCGACAGCCTCGCCGCTTCTCCCAAGCCATTTAAGAAATTGCGGGCAGCTCCCAGATTGGTTGTATTTTTGCTGTAATATATCTTGTCGGGATAATTAAGAATATATTCTCCGATTATGTGCTCCGTGGCATCCTTAGAGCCGTCATCAAATATAAACAGCTTCCAGCCCGCAAAGTCTTGAGAAATTATCGACTCAAGCTGCTCTCTTATGTACCTCTCCCCGTTATATGTACCCATAATTATAGAAATCATCTGAAATAATCCTTATTCATGCATAATTTTAACACTATCCGCTTAGGCAGCCTGTCATATTTTTTACCGAGCCTGTAGCCTAAAAGCTTTGCGCCGCTATGAAGAATCAACTTCGGCAAAAGATAAGGCTTGCCGGTTTTTATAAGGTGCAGGGCTGTATCCTTAACCAGCCTTCCTCCCTCTTTATACGAAGAAACCCTGTCAAAAATCTCGCGGAACTCCCTGTGCGAAGCCCCAAGGTCAAAATTTCGGCTAAGCTGCTGCCATACACCGTATTCATGATAATGTATGACTCTTGCATCAGCCTTATAAACCACCGAATAGCCCATATCCATAACCCTTGCCGCCATAAGCATATCTTCGTTAAATACGGTTCGCTTTACAAATCCCCCCGCCTCATTGTATACGGTCTTTCTGTAAGCCGCGCATACATCCGAGGAAAACCATGCCTTTATCCCCATAGTTTTTATATCTTCTTTACGCTTTATTCTGTCCGCCCCTGGATAATTAAACTCTCTCGTGTATCTCTCTATCTCTTCCGCTTTCTCATCCGTTTCCTGTCTTGCGTAGGCTATGGCGACATTTCTGTCCTCAAATGCCTTTAGAAGATTGTGGAAAAGACTGCTGTCCGCAGGCCTTGCATCCTGTGTCATATATATAAAAACTTCCGCTTCGGAGATTTCCGCTCCCAGCCTTCTTGTCGCTCCATGGTCAAATTCTTCTTTTTTTATATGGATTACCCTTAAAGGTAAAATCTCCTCAAATTCTTTTTTCCAGAACTTCTTCTCCGTATTTATTATAATTACATTTTCCGGTCTGACTGTCTGGGTTAAAATTCTCTTGAGCAAGTCTGACAGTTCATCCTTAGGCTTATATGTCGGTATTATTACATCAAATGTCATCTTATCTCTCTTTCCGTCAGCTTTTTAGCCTCTGTATTTTCTCATTGATATTATATGCTATCCTGGAGTTAAAGTAAACTTATTACCTGCTTATCACAGATTATTCACGAAATATTTTTCAAAATCCCTTTACTATTAATAAAACTTGGCCTATAATAAATTGCATACAATTAAATAGAATATCTAAAAATAAAGGAGGATATTTACATGTCTATAAGAGAAGCACTTTCAAAAAGAAGGTCCGTTTATTCACTTAATAAAAACTTACCCGTTTCCAAGGAAGAGGTTATAAAGCTTGTAGAGGAGGTTGTAGAACTTGTTCCTGATGCATTTAACAGCAGGAGTCAGCGCGTAGTGATTGCTCTCGGCAACAAGCAGGATGAGCTTTGGGATAAGGTTTTTGATGCCTTCGGGGGACAGGTTGCAAGAGAGAAGCTCGACAGTTTCAAAGCGGGCGCAGGAACTGTACTTTACTTTACCGACGAGGCTGTTACAAAAGGCTTGCAGGAGAGTTACCCTCTCTATGCGGACAACTTCCCTGTATGGGCAAGTCAGGCAAACGGTATGCTTCAGCTCTCTGTCTGGGCAGCATTTAGAGAGCTCGGCATAGGAGCGAGCTTACAGCACTACAATCCTGTCATAGACAGAGCCGTAAAGGAAATGTTCGGACTGCCTGAAAGCTACAAGCTGGTAGCCCAGATGCCTTTTGGCGGTATTGCAGCCGAGCCTGAAGCAAAAGAAAAAGAGGACATTTCAAAGAGAGTTACCGTAGCCGAATAATTTTGATTATCTGCATTAAAGCTGCCGTAAGGCTTTATCCCTTACGGCAGCTTTAATATTCTTTTATACAGCCTTTCTCAAACTAATCCAAATCAAACAATCCTCGCTTTTGGATGAGGTGCTTGGCGTCGGCAACCGCAGTCTGACTTACTATCAAATCAGCTTCCGTGGTATTTTTCCCCGCTTTCTTCTGCTCAATAACAGACCATGCCGAAACTTTTACCTCCACCATCCCTTTGTTCTTAAGCAGAGCCTTAGGCACATTTACATAAAAAGTCTTTACAGATCCGCTGACCGCTGTTTCCCCTTTTTTCTTATTTTCCAGAATAATCTTGGTATAGGTCTTGTCTGCCTTGTTTTCGGTAGTTCCCGCCTGATTGTCCTCCTCATTGTATATTACAAGATTTTCAAGTATCTCATCTCCCGTCGCCGCAACACTTACATAAGCTGTCTTCTTTAAAAGGTTTCTTACAAGATTGTTGTCATGCACGGAAAAATACACCTTTATGTTCTCTGTGCCATCCAACTCGGCAGGCTCCGAACCATCGCTTATATCGTACGAAACATAGGATATTCCCTGTTCCTTTGCCCTTCTTCCGAAGCCCTCCTTAAAGGTTATCTCCGGAGCCTTTCTGACTGACTTATAAGCCGCAACTATCGTGTTTATATAGAGCTTAAGCTCATCCGGCTTACTTGTAACCTCGCTGTTGTGTCCTACTCCCGAGTATGTTATATTGCCCTTTGTATAAATGTAGTAGTTATTCCTTACATCTCTTGGAGAGGTGGCATAAAAGTTTCTGTCGTTTGCGCTCGGGCTTGAAAATCCTCCCGCCGCAAGTGTATACCAGACTATAGCATCGCTCTCTCCATCGCCGTCGGCATCTTCATTCAGATCCACCTGATATGGCTGATAGTGAGTTCTTCCGATACTTAGCTTTGAAGGTATCTTATAAGGATATGTAGTTATCTGCCCTCTGTTAATCATCTCCGCGCTCGCAGATATAGGCAGACGCCCGCTGTTGTTATTTGAGATTTCACTGCTGTTGGTTAATATGCTGTTATATATTGCATACTGCCCGTTTAGGGTAAGCTGGTTTTTTGTTGATGCATTGCTTATGGACGCTGAGCTCTTGGCATTTATAGTTGTAATCGTCCTCTCTACCTTTGCCTTTCCTGAATTATACTTTTCCACAAATTCAGTAGCAT
>JBHADN010000221.1:0-5687 GCA_041855085.1 Catonella sp. | reverse complement strand
TATCTGTACGGCCTCAGAGCGGGGCTTATAACAGGTTTTGCCTACGGACTTTTGCAGTTTTTACTGGATCCCGTTTTCTACAGCCCTGTACAGATGATAATAGACTATCCACTTGCTTTCGGCGCATTGGGATTGTCGGGCTTATTTTCCGAAAATAAGTACGGACTTATCAAAGGCTACCTTCTCGGTGTAGCGGGCAGATATGTTTTCGCCTGCATTTCCGGAGTGGTGTTCTTCGGGCACTATGCTCCCGAAGGAACTCCCGCCCTGCTCTATTCTCTCGGCTACAATGCAACCTACATTGTGCCTGAGGCATTTGCCACTATACTTATCATAAGTGTACCGGCAGTTACAAAAGCCTTACTTACGGTAAAAAGGCAGGCTGTATAGAGCATTTATACTTTCTCTATAAATTTTTGCTGAATTTTATATTTTTTCTATAAATTTTGCTTGCATGTTCTATATTTTTATGTTAAAATTGTTATCGATGTGCAGGAGTGGCGGAATGGTAGACGCATCAGACTCAAAATCTGACGATAGCGATATCATGTGGGTTCAAGTCCCATCTCCTGTATTGCATCGGGGATGAAAAGAGTGTAGTAGAGCCTTTTAATCGGCTTTACTGCACTCTTTCTATTTGTTAAACAAAGCCTATTTTAACTGCTTCCAGCTTCCGAACACCTTTGCCGCGGCATCCGTTCCCGAATATCCTCCCCTGTTTTCTCCTTCCACTATAATACTTACAGCTATCTTTTTACCGTTTTTTTCGCCAAAGCCCATAAACCATGAGTGGTCGCTCTTTGTGCCGTCTTCTTTTGTATATTCTGCCGTTCCGGTTTTTCCATAAATATTAAGTCCGAGCCATGAAAGCTTTTTGGCGGTGCCCTCTTTTACAACAGCCTCCATCAAGTCCTTAAGCACACCCGCTTTTTTCCTCGAACAAAGCCTGTCTGCCATCTCAGGCATATTTTCCCTGATTATTCTTTTTCCGTCAAAGGTAGTAACCCTGCTTACCGTATAAGGCTTCATAAGCACTCCGTTGTTTGCTATTGCCGCTGCTATAAGTGCGTTATGAAGAGGTGAAATCTGTGTTTTTCCTTGACCTATCGCAGTATGGAGCACCTCTTCCGTATCCGAATTTTCATCCAGCACAAAGCTGCTTTTTGCCACCGAAAAGTCAAAGCTTATATCCTTATTAAATAAAAACTTCTCTGCAAGCTCCGTATATTTCTTTTTATCCAGCTCCATACCGATACTGCCGAATGCTCCGTTGCAGGACTTGGCAAAAGCCGCCTTCAAATCCTCCATGCCGTGACTTATATGGTCAAAGCAGGCAATACTCTCTCCGTCCACGGTATAGTTTCCGCTGCAATCAAATTTAAACTTGCTGTATGACTTATTCTCGTTTATATATTCAAGGGCAGTAAGCACCTTAAAGGTCGAACCCGGAGGATACAGCCCTACCGTTGCTCTGTTTATAAGTTTTGACTTGCTGTCGGAAAGCTCCGACAATGCCTTCCAATCCTTTGCTGCCGTATTGGGATTGTAGTCGGGCTTAGAAGTCATAGCAAGCACCTTTCCCGTATCCGCCTCAATAACAACTCCCGCTCCGCTGTATCCCGTAAGCGCTGCATCCAACGACTTTTGGAGCCTGCTGTCTATTGTAGTAACTACACTATCTCCCTTATTTTTCACTCCTGTCAGCCGTTCAAATACTCTCGTAAACACATTGTCATTTGAAGAGAGCAATTCATAATTCATAACTGCCTCTATTCCTGTCTTACCCTGCTCATTTCTCCCTACAAAATGACTGTATATGTTGTTATATGGATAAACCCTTGTACTTTTTCCGCCGCTTTCTTTGCTGTAGGCTAGAACCTCCCCGTCGGCAGACAATATCTTTCCCCTTGACACATAATTTGCATATATGTCGATTCGCTTGTTGTAGGCATTATTCATAATCTCCGGAGCCGTAAAAAGCTGAAAATACCCCAGATAAACCGTCATAGCCGCAAAGCCCCCTACCAAAACATAGGTAAGTACTACAGGCTTTTTAAGCGCTTTGCCTCTTGCCTCCTCAACCTCCGCAGACTTCTCTCTGCCGGCTATATAAAGCCCCTGTATTACTCCGAACATAATTATGGTGCTTATAATGGAACTGCCTCCCTGACTTACAAGCGGAAGTGTAACCCCCGTGGATGGAATAAATTTGACTGTTCCTCCTATGGACAGAAATGTCTGAAAAGAAAACATAGTTACACAGCCTATCGACACCAATTGATGAAATCTGTTTTTTGTTCTCCAGGCAAGCAGGATTATAGCTATAATTACACAGAGATATATCAGTATTATGCAAAAAGCAAACAACAAGCCCAATTCTTCCGATATACCCGAAAATATAAAATCACTCTCGACAACAGGTGTATTTTCCGGCAAACCGTTTCCCAGCCCGAAGCCGAACCAGCCTCCGCTCCCTATTCCAAAAAGCGACTGTGTGACCTGATAGCCCTGACTGTCTATGTATTTCCACGGATTTATAAATGCCTGTACCCTTACCCTTACATGAGAAAACAGAAAATATCCCGCCACCGCCGCAATACCGCCTCCTGCCGTAAACAGAGCAAGCAAAGCCTTACTGCCCGTGGAAAAGTATATCATCACCACAAAGGTCACAAAATAAAGCATTGCCCCTCCGAGGTCGCGGCTAAGCACCAGCATAAGTACCATAGCCGCCGTTACGGCGGTTGTTACCGCTATCTGCTTCAGACTTTTACTCACATACAGGAACGAGGCTATCATAAAAATCAGAACTATTTTTACAAACTCGGACGGCTGAAGCGTTATTCCATATAGGCTTATCCAATTTTTCGCACCATAGGTAGTTTCAGCCGTAAGCAGCACATAACCGAGAGCTGCCAGCCCTGCTGCCGCGTAAAGATATCCCATATTCCTCAAAAACACCATCTTTTTTATGAGAAACGGCAGAGCAAGTCCTGCCGCCAATGCCATACCCGCAAACACCGTCTGCCGCATACCGCTGCCCGCATCAAGTCTTGTAATAAATACAAAGCCCGTCATTATAAGCATCTGCATATGAAAGAACAACACCTTGAACAGCTTCTTGTAAAATTTTCTGTACAAAAATGTTGAAACCACAAACAAAGCCACCTGTGATAAATATATAACCGCAATCTCCAATTCAGGTGTCTTTAGAAATATGCATAAAAATCCGGTAAAGTGAAACAACAATATTAAAATCGGCTGGAAAAAATATATTTCTCCCTCTTTCTTCTTATCGTTATTTAGAAATCCCACAAATCCCAAATAGGCATAAATAGCGGTAATTATAATGATAATGTACTTAGATATCTCGCTTACTAAAATCTGCAAGTTTAATTACCTCTCTTACTTCCGTTTCCGTTTCAAATGTAAAATCAATTCTTATAAAATCCGGCGAAAGCTCGCTTATCTCCTCTTTTTTATCTAAAAGGTTCAGAGGAAGGTCCTGATACACATAGTTTGTACAGCTTTCACATTCTTTTATTATAGGGAATTTCCCCGCCTTGCCGTTCATCTTTGCCTTTTTGTTTTCTATGTACAGAATATCCGGCAAAGGCTTTTGCCCTTTTTTCAACTCCTTCACGCAGCTTCCCTTATTCTTCCATTGACATTGTGTCATAACCATCAGTTCCTCTCTGCCGTATACCGCCAGAGTGAGCTTTGAGTCAACTGCAATATTTTTTCTGACCTTTTTCATTTCTTCAAGGCTCTGTTCAAGACTTCCCGTATACCTGTTTATTCCAAAATCCGCAAGCACTTCAACCGCTCGGGCGTTAAATGTATATAAATTGGTGTCGGATACAATTTCAAAGCCCGATTTAAAATCCTTCTCGAGTCTTTTTATAAAGTCTATTTCTTCAAGATTCCTTGCCAAGAAGCCTTTTATACCGCCTAATACGGCAGTTCCTGCCTCCGATGAAAAATATCTTTCATAAGTTTCTCGGGTATTTTTTCTGAAAATTTCCGGAAGCCTCAGATATACCTTCACCTTATTTTCTGACAGATTGTCCAATGCCTTTTTCACATTAGCCCTTCCCATCAGTTCCATATTAAGCACTACTTCAAACTCCGTTCCGTTTGCCGCCTCACTCATTACAGCGTTCAACTGCGACAGGTTGGAAACTACAAAGCTGTACTTCGGAGAGAATTTTGCTTCAACGGCAACAGCTTTCTGCCGTTTCTCTGTCTGCGCTTTCTTCTTATATTTCCCCGTAATCTCCTCAAACAGAGCCTCACAAGCTGTTCTTCTCAGCTCATTGAGAGCCGACATAGGGAAGAACACCTCTCCTTTAAGCTCTATCTCTATATCCTTTCTGTCCAAAATAAACTCGGTATCTCCAAGCTTTACCAGAGCATCTGCTATCCTGTCCGCCTCTACCGGTCTGTTGGAGGCTTTCATGCAGACCGCTCCGCTTACCGTAACCTTGTTGCCGTCTGCGATTAAAGTAACCGTCATCTCTCTGTCAGGCTCTCCGAAAAATCTTGCACTTATCTTTCTTTTCAACGGTTTTGATACAATATTCTCGCTTATATCCGTAAGCAGACTTTCATTTTTGGTTCTGTAAACGGACATGCCTTCCCTTACCGGCAATCCTTTGGAAAAATTTGCCTCAAATTCCGTTTTGCTCTTTCTTCCCTCTTTAAGTGTAAACTCATAGACGGGCTCATCCGGTCTGTCCTCAGCTCTGATTTCCACCACATCGTAGGCATTCAGCTCTTTTGCAACAAAAATTACCGCCTTGTCGAGCTTTCCCTTTTTTACAGCCTTTACCTTTCCTACGGCCACTCCGTTATGATTCGGTCTGGAACTTGCCATCATATCCGCGCCATTATGACTCATAAGGTAGCCGTTTGTAAAACTTCCCCTGTTATAGATATCCGAAAGCTTTTCCACATCCCGGTTTCTTTCTCTTATTACATTCGGATTGTTAAAATATTCACATCCCTTTTCCAGATATATATCTGTCCACTTCCTGTACAAATATGCTGTAAGAGCCGCATATTCCGCCCTTTTCATTCTGCCCTCTATCTTAAATGAATGTATTCCCGCTTCCACCATCTCGGGTATCAGGTCAAGAGTACAGATGTCTTTAGGACTAAGCAGATAAGGCTTTGCTTTCAACTGTTCCGCAGGTCTTATACCTCTGTCATTTTCCCCTGCGTACAGATTGTAGCTCATGCGGCAGGGGCCTGCACAGCTTCCTCTGTTGCCGCTTCTCCCGCCGTTCAAGGCGGACATAAGGCATTGCCCGGAGTAACAGACACATAGCGCCCCATGTACAAAGCACTCTATCTCCATATCCATATTTTTAAAGCCTGCCACCTCCGTAAGCGAAAGCTCTCTCGAAAGCACAAGCCTTTTAATTCCGTATTTTTTTAGCAGCTCCGCCGCACCTGTATCGCAAACCGTCATCTGCGTACTTGCGTGCAGGACAAGGTCCGGAAAATTTTCATGTAAAAATTTCATCACTCCGAAATCCTGTACCAGAATTCCGTCTATGCCTGCCTCATAATACGGCAGAACATAATTAAAAAGCCCCCTCATTTCCTCTTCTTTTACGAGTGTGTTAAGCGTCATATACAGTCGTTTGTCATGAAGATGGGCATAATGTATCGCTTCTACCAGC
>JBHADN010000220.1:0-2946 GCA_041855085.1 Catonella sp. | reverse complement strand
CAGAACGTCCGGTATACAGGCAACTTTGCTTTAAATTTATAAGTTAGCTTAAAGAACAAATATACATTTCACAAGTCCTGCTTAAGTAGGGCTTATAAAGTATGTTTATTTTTAACAGTACCACTTTAAAATGTAAAAAAACCTAAATCTTCTTTGTGTTTAAGGATTTACTACCTTTATTAATGCAGTTTACGGAAACTCAAGCAATCGTTAACATTGCAAAAACGGGAATAAACTGATATAATAATTCTGTTATGGACACAGGTTCACAGGAGCGGCATTTCGTAAGCGGCAGGTTGCTCCGTTTTGTATAAGTTCAGCTTCAGCAGTATCGGGTAAAATTTTTAAAATTTAAGGAGGTTCCTAAGATGTGGGAGAAATTTAACTGGAAAAAAATTGGACTGTTTGCCGGAGGAGTGCTGTTCGGTTCACTCGGAATAAAGGCGCTTGCCAGCAAAGATGCAAAAAAATGTTATACGCAGGTTACAGCGGCAGCGTTAAGAGTTAAGGATTATGCTCTTAAGCAGACTGCAATTCTTAAAGAAAACTGTGAGGATATATACGAGGATGCAAAGGATATAAACGAGGAAAGAGCCTGTAAGGAAGAGGCTTCGTCCTATGATACTTCGGAAACAGACTTCAATGAGGTGGAAAAGACCGAAGAATAGCCTGACATACAGCCTGCAAAGAGTTGATTGAGATGACTCTTTGCAGTTTTTTTGAAAGGAGCGGTGCATGAAATTTAAGATAATTTCCGAGTCCGACAAAAGACTCAGAATACATGTATTTCAAAACAGAATGACAGTAAGACAGGCGGATACTCTTCTTTATTATGTAAGGCAGATAAAGGGCGTAAGCTTTGCAAGAGTTTCGGAAAGAACCTGCAATATTATTTTAAAATTCAGGGGAGATAAGCGGCACATAGTAGAAGCATTAAAGGTGTTCAGGTATGAGGATGCAAAAGTTCCGGAAGAATTTTTTGAAAGCTCAAGCAGGGAGTTGAATTCAACTTATCAGGACAAACTTTTTGTGATGTTGGTCAAAAGGGCTGTTACAAAGCTTTTTATCCCGGCTCCGGTGAGAACGGCAATCACACTTGTAAATGCCTTTAAGTATGTGCGTGCGGGCATAACCTCCATACTTAATAAAAAGATAGAGGTGGCGTTGCTTGACGGAATTGCAGTGGGAGTATCCGTGCTGCAAAAAGACTACAATACGGCGAGTTCGGTTATGTTTTTGCTCGGTGTAGGGGAGCTGCTTGAAGAATGGACCGAGAAGAAAACTACCGCAGATTTGGCAGGAACTCTGTCATTAAATATCAGCAGAGTGTGGCTAAAAAAGGACGGGCAGGAGTTTTCCGTGCCTTATGACGAGGTAAAAGAGGGCGATGAAATTGTGGTGCGTATGAGCGGCATGATTTCCTTTGACGGAGTTGTAAAGGAAGGAGAGGCTCTTGTAAACCAGGCGTCTATGACAGGAGAAAGCGAGCCTGTCAGAAAGGAAGCGGGAAGCACCGTATTTGCGGGAACCGTTGTGGAAGAGGGCGAAATCAGCTTTGTAGTTAAGAGCGCAGGCGGAAAGAGCCGCTTTGAGAAAATTGTAAAAATGATAGAAGAAACGGAAAGGCTGAAATCAGGTGCGGAGAGCAAAGCGCTTACGCTTGCGGACCGGCTTGTGCCTTACACCCTTGCGGGAACGGTGCTCGTGTATATATTGACGAGAAATATAACCAAGGCTTTATCCGTGCTGATGGTGGACTTTTCCTGTGCGCTCAAGCTCGCTATGCCGGTTTCTGTGCTTTCAGCCATAAGAGAGGCGGGAGAAAACGAAATAACGGTCAAGGGAGGCAAGTTCCTGGAGGCTGTAGCGGAGGCGGAAACTATTGTCTTTGACAAAACAGGAACACTTACAAAGGCTGAGCCTGTCGTAACGGGAGTAATTTCGTTTGAAGACAGAAGCGAGGATGAGCTGCTAAGAATAGCCGCCTGCCTTGAGGAGCACTATCCTCACTCTATGGCGAATGCCGTGGTTGAGGCTGCAAGAAGAAGAGGGCTGTGCCATGAAGAAATGCACACGAAGGTAAACTATATAGTTGCCCATGGAATAAGCAGCAGTATAGATGATAAAAAAGTAATCATAGGAAGCCATCATTTTGTATTTGAAGATGAGGGAGTGACCATACCTATAAAGCTGGGAGAGAGATTTTCAGAGATACCGGAGGACTCTTCCCAGTTGTACATGGCTATAGACGGAAGACTCTCCGCAGTAATATGTATATCCGATCCTGTCAGAAAAGAGGCGGCGGATGTAATAAGAAGGCTCAAAAAGCTTGGAATTAAGAGGGTTGTAATGATGACAGGCGACAATGAGAGGACGGCTAAGAGGGTAGCGGAAAAAATAGGTATAGACAAATATTATGCAGGAGTGCTGCCTGAGGACAAGGCGAGGTTTGTAGAGGAGGAAAAGAGAGAAGGAAGAAAGGTTATAATGGTAGGCGACGGTATCAACGATTCGCCTGCTCTTTCCGCCGCAGACTGCGGAATTGCCATAAGTGACGGTGCGGAGATTGCCAGAGAAATAGCGGATATAACCATATCGGCGGACAATCTTAACGAACTGGTTAAGCTGAAGCAGCTTTCAGATGCGCTCATGGCGAGAATAGACAGCAATTACAGGAAAATAGTGGGAATAAACGGCAGTCTTATAGGGCTTGGAGTGCTGGGAGCGGTAACGCCTGCAACCTCCGCTCTGATTCATAATGTTTCGACGCTTGCAATCGGACTGAATTCCACTACAAATCTGTCCTAGAGAGGCAAAGATGATTAGAAAAGCAAAAAAAGAGGATATACCTAGGCTGAACGAGGTGTATGAAAAGGCGAGGCAGTATATGAGGCTTAACGGCAACCCTGACCAATGGGGAGCAAGTTACCCTGAGAGCTCCGTAAT
>JBHADN010000219.1:0-10362 GCA_041855085.1 Catonella sp. | reverse complement strand
CTGTTTATCATGAAAACTTTGATAATATAACGGGTATTGTATATCTTAAGGATGTAGTATTTTACAAAGGCGATAAAGACGACTTTAACATCTCCTCTATACTGCGCCCTGCCAATTTTACCTATGAGTTTAAAAAGACCTCCGAGCTTCTTATAGAAATGAGGAAAGCATCCTTATCTATGTGCGTGGTGCTTGACGAATATGGAGCTGCGGTAGGACTTATAACTCTGGAGGATTTGCTTGAGGAGATAGTCGGAGATATCCGTGACGAATATGATACCGACGAAGTGGACGATATAGTACAGCTTGATCAGGACGAATTCTCCGTTCTCGGCTCTACAAAACTGGATGATTTCAATGAATATTTCGGCACCGAATATAACTCTGATGACTATGACTCCATAGCCGGAAAACTTATTGCACTGTTTGAAAGGCTGCCTGACAAAGGCGATGCCATAACCGACGGCGCTCTCTCCTTTGTAATAGAAGAGGCTGACCACAGACGAATCGAAAAAATAAAAGTCAGAAAACTTCCTATCGCCTGCGACACCTCCGACTATGCGGAGGCTGACTCCGGCGAGGGAATAGGTGTATAAATCAAAGTCAGGCTGTTATACGGGCAATATAATCTGCCCGCATAACAGCCTGACTTCTTATTCTAATTCACTCTTATTCCGGTGTAATAGTACATCAGTATTTTCTTGTAACCAAAGCCCGCTTCAGCCATCCCTCTTGCTCCCGACTGGCTGAGCCCTACTCCATGACCGTAGCCGCTGCCCGAAAATATGAAATCTCCCTCTGCAGCATTGCCGGCAGGCGCAGCGGGAACTATATCAAATTTTGTACTGTACAGTGCAAATGCCTTTCTTATCTCCTGCTTTTCAAGGCTTATCTGCCCTCTTCTGCCGATTATGTCAAGTCTTATAACTCTTCCCGACTCCGACTTTTGACCTATCTTAACCTCCACCACATCCCCAAGGCTTACACCTTTTGCGGATGCATAGCCGCTCACTCTCCGTCCCACATCTTTTTTAGTAAAACCGACTACCCAAGGCTTTTTCTCCGGCTTGTTTTCATACTTGTCGGGAACGGCTCTAAGCCATGCCTTTTTGCTTCCCCACACATTCTCCGAGCTTTCAGTATAACCTCCCGATGTAGAAAAATAAGTGGTTTTTACTACCCTGTTGTTGTAGGTGACAAATTCATTTTCCGTACTTTTTACCGCATAGTCCGTTTCCTTTCTGCGCACATTCATACCGCCATACGACTGATGGGAGATAGTGTCGGTAAGTTTATACCCTTTCTTTATATTACCGTCCGAACCGAAGCCCGATACTGCCGCTCCATAGCTCCTTGCACAGACTGCCTGCGCCTTTAATGCGGAGCTGTGCCAGGTGTAACTCATTTCCATCGGAACTACTCCTCTTACATACTCCTCTATATCCACAACATTTACCGCCGTTACTCCGTTCCTTTCAAATGTTCCGATTTCTATTCTTCCGCTGTATTTATTTCCTCCCTCAAGAGCCACGCCCTCGTTTATATTTACCGCCTCAAACTGCGGATTTGCCCCCGCCTTTTCCGCATCCACCAAAAATTTACCGCCATTTACCGTAACAGAAAGCAAATACTTGCTGTTTCGGTTTCTGTCGCTTACAACCGACACATCATTTGTGATTAGGGCATTCTCTCCCGTATATATGTCGTAAAGCTTCCAAACTCCCCTGTTGTTTCTGTCAAGCCCCGTAAGTACGGGCACTACCGTAAGAGTCTTCTTAAATGCCTTTAGATTTGCCGCCTCTGCAGCCGCCTTGGCATACGAGGAAAAACTGCCCGCATATATGTTGTAGACTCCGTAATCCCTTGCCACGACTATCCCTTTGTCACTCCGCAGTATGTCCGTAATGTAATATTTATCTTCTTTTGAAAAACCTATCTTTATTCCCCGGTTGTCTATGGCAATGCCTGTATTATCAAGGTATTTCCCGGTAAGACCTACCCGTATCATGTTTCATCTTCTGAAATTTTTGCATAAGAAAGCAAGCCGCCTCTATTAAAGGCGGCTACAAAAATGAGTATAGCCACTAAAATTTTGCTTATCTTACCCATATTTCTCCGATGTTAAAATTTTATCAATCAGTTGTTTCCCTTGCCAGCAAGCTGTCTACAAGTTGTCTTGCCAGCCTGCCCGATCTTCCCCCCTTGTTCAGCTCCCACTTCTTCGCCTCGCTGTAAAGCTCTTCAAGCGGCAGCCCAAGCTCAGGATGTTCCTCCGCTATACCGGCAACTATATTAAGATAGCCGTCCTGATTAGGAGCAAAGTATCCTATTGTCAATCCGAATCTCGCAGAAAGCGACAGCTTTTCCTGCATTGTATCCGAACGATGGATGTCCTTATTATACTCCATATCATTTCTGTCATTCCAAGTTTCTCTTATAAGATGCCGCCTGTTGGAGGTTGCGTATATAAGTACATTTTCAGGTTTTACCTCCAGACCTCCTTCTATAACCGCCTTAAGATATTTATAATCCGTTTCAAATTCTTCAAATGACAAATCATCCATATAAATTATAAAACGGTAGTTTCTCCCCTTGACCGAGGATATTATCTCAGGCAGCAGCTTATACTGATGCTTCTGCAATTCTATCATACGCAGCCCGTCCGAATAAAATCTGTTCAGCACCGCTTTTATACTTGAAGATTTTCCTGTGCCGGCATCTCCGTAAAGCAGGCAGTTGTTTGCCCTCTTTCCCTCAACAAATGCCTTTGTATTACCTATAAGTTTTTCTTTCTGGGCTTCGTACCCTATGAGATCCGAAAACTGTATATCGGATATATTGCTTATCGGAACCAAATCTATCCCCGTTTCCGTATCTCGCAGTCTGAACGCCTTGTTTAAGCCGAGTTTACCTACTCCCACTCCTTTATAAAATGCCATAAGCCTTTCATAAAACTCCTCTGCGTCCTCGGCTGCCTGTATGAATTTAGTCAATGTTCCTATGTTTTGTGCAATACCGGAGCTTTTACCGTTTCCGTTTTCTATAAGTCCGTGGTCAGCCAGAATTTTGAAGCAGGTTAATTTCAGCTCTTTTTCCATAGCGGAAAAATCGTAGTCAAACAGCTCCTTTATCACAGTCAAATCGTTTTTTGCAATTTTAGCCAGAGCACCGCCTCTGTCGCCCGTTTTTTCGCAGGCAAGACTGAACGGATTTTCCTCCGATATAAGCAGATACACAAGATAACTCTGCCACACATCCTCATTGAAGCCGTGTTTTATGGCGGCGGCTATGAGCCTGCCCGCCCAACCGTAGACTCTGTCCTTAAGCTCTGCTTCTACAGCCTCGCCCATATACAACTTTTGGTCAAAAGCATTTGCAATTTCACAAAATTCTCTGAATATGTCATCCGACATAAGATTTCTGTATATTACCAGTTTATTCACATCATAAGGCATAGCCACCTCACTATTTTCTACATGCGCTCCGGAGTTTCTATTCCCAAAAGGTCAAGACAGGTGGTAAGTATTCTCTCGGTAAGCCTTGAAAGCTTTAAGAGTGAATATTTCCTCTGCTCATTCTTCTCTCCGAGGATATGATTTTCATGATAAAATGCACCGAAGCAGTCCGAAACCTCGTATATATAGGCGCATACCTTATGAGGTGCATATTCCGCAGAAACCATAGTAATCATATCTGCAAACTTGGATATAACCAGTTCAAGATTTTTTTCCGACTCATTTTCCGCCGCAATTATCTTCTTGTCCGCAAAAAACGCGTCTATACCGTCTTTCTCTATTCCCGCATCCGCTGTAAATCTATCTAAAATAGAGCGTATCCTCACAACGGTATACTGTACATAAGGTCCGGTATTTCCCTCAAAAGATACAAATCTCTCCATATCAAATACATAGTCCTTGCTTGCCTGATTTGACAAATCCCCGTATTTAAGGGCTGCAAGTCCTACCTTTCTCGCAACCTCTTTCTTTGCAGCACCGTTCATATCCCTGTCGGACATTTTCTCTTCCACCTTTTCAGCAATTTCGCTTATAAGGCTTTCAAGTCGCATAACTCCGCCATCTCTGGTCTTAAACGGCTTGCCGTCCTTTCCGTTCATAGTACCGAATCCCAGAAATTCAAGATTTACGCTCTCCGCCACTATTCCCGTCTTTTTAGAGGTTCTGAAAACCTGTTCAAAATGCATTCCCTGTCTTTTGTCAACAACATATATGATATCGGTCGGATTAAAAAGCTTAACTCTTTCTAAAATGGTGGCAATATCAGTAGTGCTGTAAAGTGCCGCACCGTCCGACTTTAATATAATACATGGAGGAATTTCCTTTTTATCATCTTCCTTTGACACATCCACTACCAAAGCTCCCTCGCTTATGTAGGCAAAGCCTTTCCGCTTCATATCCTCCACCATGTCCGGTATATAGCATTGTACATCACTTTCCTTTTTCCACAGGTCAAACTCTACATTTAAATCATCATAGTTTTTTTTCAGGTCGGCTATGGACACTTCCAGAATATGTCGCCAAAGCGCCGTATATCCCTTATGTCCGTTTTGCAGCTTTGCCGTCGCTTCAAGTGCCTCAGCCCTGTAAGCCTCATCTTCCTTGGACTTTGCGGATGCCACAGGATATATTTCCTCCAGCTCGCTTATGTTAAAAGGTGCTTCCTTAGGATATTCTCCCTCGAAATTTTCATCGAAATACGGCAGTTCACTGTTTCTTCTCTTTACTTCAGTTATAATCAAGCCCATCTGAAGTCCCCAGTCGCCAAGGTGTACATCTCCTATAACCTCATGTCCTGCAAAACGCTCTATTCTCTTTATGCTCTCGCCTATTATAGCCGGACGCAGATGCCCTATGTGAAGAGGTTTTGCAACATTTGCCCCGCCATAATCGATAATTATCTTCTTCGGACTTTCAGTCTTTTCATATCCGAATGAGCCGCTTTCAGCCATTTCATCCACATAATCCGCCAAAAATTCATCTTTAAGGGTAATATTTATAAATCCCGGTTTTACAGCCTCCACACTCTTAAATATTCTGCCTTCTTCCTGAGTCCTGAGTCTTTCCGCCACCTCTTCCGCTATTACAATCGGTGCTTTTTTATACTCCTTTACTGCCGACATGGCTCCGTTACATTGATACTGGCAAAGGTCAGGTCTGTTGGAAACGCCTGCCGCACCGTACTTTTTATCATATCCAAGGCTCACAAATGCCGCTTCTGTCGCCTCTCCTACTAAAACGGATATCTTCTTCATTGAAACTTCTCCTGTATATAAATATATTCTGCCCCAAACCGCCACAAAACTGTAAGAATTTGAAATATTGCGTATTGTATGGGTATATGCGTAAATTTAATTTTACCATTTTTAGCAGTAAAAAACAACCGATATGCGTTCCCGAATTTCGACTGTCGCCTATTATCTTGCCTGCAAGGCTGAAAAGAAGAAAGATTACTCCGCCTTGTTTGATTCGTTGTAACGGGTATACTCCCCGTGCAAATCAAAAGCATGATTCATCGGTCCCGAGCCTTTCCCCAGATTCAGCATAGCCGATAAAGCCCCCGAGATATAGTCCTTAGCCCTCCTGACCGCTTCGGGAAGCGGAAATCCCTTGGCAAGGTTTGAGGCAATCGCACTTGACAGCGTACAGCCCGTTCCATGAGTATTTTGGGTATCTATACGCTTACCCTTAAACCATGTAAGCTGCCCGTCAGCATACAAAAGGTCGTTAGCGTCATTTATGCTGTGCCCTCCCTTAAGAAGTACGCAGCAGCCGCAGCTTTTACCTATTTTTTCGGCGGCAAAAGCCATATCCGCTTCAGTTGCAATCTTCATCTCTGAAAGTATCTCCGCCTCGGGAATGTTGGGAGTCACAAGTGTTGCAACTGGCAGCAGCTCCTTTATGAGCGTCTGCACGGCGTCATTTTTTATGAGAGCTGAACCCGAAGTAGCTACCATAACAGGATCCGCCACTACATTTTTTGCATCATAATACCTCAGTCTTTCCGCTATGGTACGAATCAGCTCCGCCGAGGAAACCATTCCTATTTTTACCGCATCGGGATAAATATCCTCAAATACGGCATCCAACTGCTCTTTCAAAAACTCCGGAGTTGATTCCTGTATTGCCCTTACTCCTGTGGTATTCTGTGCCGTAAGTGCCGTAACCGCACTCATTGCATATACTCCGTTTGCGGTCATAGTCTTTATGTCCGCCTGAATTCCCGCTCCCCCGCTGCTGTCACTCCCCGCAACAGTAAGTACCGTTTTTAAGTTCATAGCTGAAATCTCCTTTTCTAAGCCGTTACCATCTCTTTCGACAGACGCTGTAGCAGCCGGCATTCACTCTCTATGTCATCTGCGGCAAATATGGCGCTTACCAACGCAACTCCGTCTACTCCCGTTCCGGCAAGCTCGAATATATTCTCTTTATTTATTCCCCCTATGGCAACTACAGGAATGTCCACAGCATCGCAGATATCCTTTAAGACTTTCCCTGGCAAAACATCCGCATCCGCCTTTGTAGAAGTGGAAAACACAGCACCCGCACCCAGACAGTCCGCTCCGTTTTCTACCGCCTCTAAAGCCTCTTCCACGGAGTGTACGGACACTCCTATCATCATATCAGCTCCCACTCTCCGCCTTACTTCTGCCGCCCGCATATCCTCCTGCCCTACATGTATACCGTCCGCCCCGCACTTTATAGCGATATCCACATTGTCGTTTACAAAAAATGGAACTCCGTATTTTTTGCACAGGGCGGATATTTCCACAGCCTCCGCTAAAAATTCCTCGTCTTTCAACTCTTTCTCACGAAGCTGTACACAGGTTACTCCGCCTTTTAAAGCATTTTCCACCTGCTCATACAGGCTTTGTTTTCCTGTCCATGCCCTGTCCGTAACCGCATACAGCAGCATAATTTCCTTAGCACATTTCATATCTTGCTCCCTTTTCAAGTATTTCCGGAGTCATGTTGTAAACAGCGTCAATAATATAATTTCTGTAGGTGGCATTTCCATCCTGTTCGGACAGTCTTTTGTAAGCAATCTCTCCTCCGAAGCCCATAGCCGAAACCGCTGCCGCCGCCGCTTCCAAGGCATTATCAGGATTGGCTGTCACATAGGCGGCTGTCATTGCAGAAAGCTGACAGCCTGTTCCCGTTATGGTAGACATCATCGGATGTCCGTTTTTTATGCAGTATGCTCTGCTGCCGTCGGCAACAATGTCTGTGGCACCTGTAATCACAATTACCGCTCCTGTTTTTCCTGAAAAGCTTTTTGCAAATGATATAGCCTCAGCTATATTTTCCTCAGTCACCCTGTCGGAAGTATCGGCATCCACTCCTTTTGTAGTTCCGCTCCCGTAAGCAAGAGTCTTTATCTCCGAAATATTGCCCCGTATTACTGTAAACCTTATCTGCTTAAGCAGCTTGATTGCGGTGTCTGTCCTGAGCTTTGACGCCCCCGCTCCCACAGGATCCAAAACAACCGGATGCCCAAGCTCGTTTGCACGCCTGCCCGCAATAAACATCGACTCAATTGTGCGGCTGTTCAGCGTACCTATATTTATATTCAATCCCGAACATATTTCAGTTATTTCAGCCGCCTCTGCAATATCATCCGCCATTATGGGCGCCGCCCCGCAGGCTATAAGTATATTCGCACAGTCATTGACAGTCACATAGTTTGTTATGTTGTGAATAAGAGGGCTTTTGCTTCTTACATTTTCGAGCATGGTTTTAAACATATTTTCCTCCATTACAGGTATAATATTAAAGTTTCTAAAAAACAGGAGAACACCTCCTACGGTATCCTCCTGTAAAAAATCTGCACGCTATGACTTCCTACGGCGGCATTATCCGCATCAGGTTATAGGGTCGAAGTTCGTTTACTTCCTCTCAGCCTGCTGTAACAAGCTCCCCTGTGTTTATTATGTTAAATATTGTACACCTGTTAATGCAAAAATACAAGCGCTAAATGCCGTTCAGTCCGTATAAGCCTTTCAGTACCCCGCTATCAGCTCTTTTTCTTGCCGGTGTACTCCTGTATGGCATCACATACATACTGTGCCGTTCCGCTGCCGAATTTATCCATGTTGAACTTAAATTCCGGATTTTCAACATAGCCGTATCCGATGCTTGAAAAAATCTCCGGAGAGCAGTCAAAAGAATATGTGCAAATATGCTCCCGCAGTTCTTCCGCAAGTTTTACATTTTCTGTGGCTGTTGCAGGAAGCCCGTTTGTCATGTTTTCGGAGAAGGCAAAAAATATTTTATTAAAGCCGTCGGCAATTTCCTGCTCCTTCCCCTTGTGCTTCTTTTCCGCATTTTCTATGACTTCTTTTCCGTATGCCTCGATTGCAGCCTGCCTGTATTTCTCATTGTCCTGATATGTGAAGCCCTTAAACTTATCCTCCATCGACATATCAACTCTCCTTTCCTGAAATTCAATAGTCTTTTCCAATGTATCTATCAATGTCAGAAGTCTTCGCTTTTCTTCCCGCATTAAGACCAGTTGCCTTTTCAGATGTGGCAGCAATTCGCCCTTACCCTGCCGTAACATATCTTTTATCTCTTTTAGAGGAAATTCTAAATATTTATAAAACAATATCATCTGCAAAAGCGATATGTCTTCTTCAGAGTAATACCTATAGCCATTTTCATGCTTTTTAGGCGACAGCAGACCGATTTCATCGTAGTGGTGTAAAGTGCGCACCGATACACCGCTGATTTCGCTAACTTTCTTAATCAAATACATTTCAATTACCTCCGACGACAACGAGTATAAACTATTACGCCGCGTCATAGTCAATAACTTTTTAAAAAAATTTTATTTAACTGTAAATACCGACAGGCAGAACCGCTTCTCCGGCTCTGCCTGCTGACTGCCCTATCTTTTTCATTTCTTTTTAACCGTATATCGGAGCTGTATTCATCAGCCCTTATACTATTCTCCGAATACCGCCTTATAATCAGCTATAAACTTCTCTATTCCCTGATCTGTAAGCGGATGCTTTAACATCTGCATTATAACCTTATACGGAACAGTTGCGATATCCGCTCCCGCCATAGCACAGTCCTGCACATGCATGGTATGGCGCACGGAAGCCGCTATAATTTCCGTTTCATAGCCGTAGTTTTCAAATATATGTACAATATCCCTTATCAGGTCTACTCCGTTCTGATTGATATCGTCAAGCCTTCCGAGGAAAGGAGATACATAGGTCGCACCCGCCTCTGCCGCAAGCAATGCCTGATTTGCGGTAAATATAAGCGTAACATTGGTTTTTATCCCCTCTTTTGAGAGAACCTTAACCGCCTTAAGACCTTCAGCCGTCATAGGTATCTTTACAACCATATTCTTATGCATGGCTGCGATTTCCCTGCCCTCCTTAATCATTCCGTCTGCATCTGCGGTTGTTGCCTTTACCTCTCCGCTTATAGGTCCGTCCACTATGGATGTGATTTCTCCAAGGACCTCTTTAAAATCTCTGCCCTCTTTGGCAATAAGTGACGGATTGGTAGTTACTCCACAAATAACCCCCATGTCATTTGCTTTGCGGATTTCATCCACATTGGCTGTGTCAATAAAAAATCTCATACTATACCTCCCTCGCTACTCTCTCCAAAGCTCCTCCCTTGTAGTCGACACCGCGTCTGCTCCCGCTGAAAGCGCTTCTATCACTTTCCTTTTTTCATCAATCAGACCGCCCGCTATGAGTGGAAGTTTGGTTTCATTTTTTAATTTTTCTATAATTTCCGGCATTATACCGGGCATTATCTCTATAAGGTCGGGCTTTGCGCTTTCTATCTGCTTTTTTACATTTTCGAGCGCTATAGAGTCAATAATAAAAGTCCTGAGTATTCCTACGAGCCCGTTTTCCACAGCATGCCTTACAAGAACGGGCTTTGTGCTCATTATTCCGTCCGCTTCCGTGTTTCCCCTTATATAGTCTATCGCCTCAACCCTGGACGAAAGCCCCTGAATCAAATCTGCGTGGACTATTGCCGTCTTTCCTGTTTTTTTTATGCTTTCCACTATAGAAGATATATCACAGACGCTCCCATACAACACAAAAACTATTTCACAGTCCGTATTAAGGCTGTCTGCAAGTCCGTTTTCATTCTTAACCGCCGCTATCACAGGATTTATTTCAAGTTGTGACAACAGCCTTTTTTTATTTTCTATGTGATTTTTCATCTTCTTCATTCCAAATCTTTTGAAATTAACTTCCCTATATAAGAGTTATAACACAAATCCCGATTCTTTGCAATTTCATTAATTCCCCTACAAATAAAAAACAGCCCCATACCCCACAGGTACAGGACTGATTTATATTATGCCGCCTTT
>JBHADN010000218.1:0-4030 GCA_041855085.1 Catonella sp. | reverse complement strand
GGATGCCTTTTTGAAGGCGCCGGGAATTACGGAGGAGGAGCTGCTGCGCATAAAGGAAGCTTTGGGGCTTGATAAGCCTGTTTATGTACAATATTACAATTGGCTAGTGAATATTTTAAATGGAAACTTCGGGTATTCCTTTTCGGGGGAGAGGCAGGTAATAAAGCTTATAGCCGATCGACTTCCGGCAACTCTGTTGCTTGCAGGGGCTTCGCTGCTGCTTTCGCTGATAATAGCAATCCCTCTCGGAATCCTTGCGGCAATAAGGTGGAAAAAGCCGGAGGATTATGTATTCAGCGGGATTTCATTTTTTTTGATGTCGGTGCCGAACTTTTTCATAGGTCTTATACTCATATATGTCGTATCCGTAAAGCTGAAGCTGCTTCCGTCAAGCGGAATGTATGCTTCTTCGGGAGAAAAGGATATTTTTATGCTGCTAAGACATATGATTTTGCCCTGTATAGTGCTTTCCGTCCACAACATAGGAAGCCTGTTCAAGCAGATGAGAGGAGCTATGCTGGAGGTGCTTCATGAAGAATATATGAAGGCGGTAAGGGCAAAGGGACTGTCGGAGAAAAAGGCGGTATTGAGGTACGGGATTAAGAATGCTTTCATTCCCGTACTGACTATTATAGGCGGAATTATACCCTCGCTTATAGGAGGGGCGGTAGTAACTGAACAGCTTTTCGGATGGCAGGGACTGGGAAGTCTTTTAATAGCCTCAATTAAGGGCAGAGATTATCCGGTTATCATGGGGCTTACGGTACTTACGGCTATAGTGGTGTTGGCGGTAAATCTTATACTGGATATTTTGTACAGTATATTGGATCCCAGAATAAGCCACAGTTAAGGAGAGTAATGAAAAGATTTGTCAGGAGAATAAAAAGTGAAAAGGCGGTAGTTTTAGGCTTATTCATTATCTTAATACAGATAATAACGGTAACCCTGCTCCCCGTGATCATGAAATTAGATCCATATTCCGTAGACAGCTTATTTTTCGGCACGGAACCGGGACAGGGCGGGCATATACTGGGAACTGACAGCATAGGAAGAGATGTATTTGCAAGATTGGTATATGGAGGACGAGTGTCCATATTTGTCGGCTTTTTTTCGGTTTTCATAAGTGTGGCGATAGGAGTTCCTCTGGGGCTTTATGCCGGCTATTATAAGGGAATTGCCGGCAGCGTAATAATGCGTATGACTGATGTTTTTATGGCATTTCCGGGAGTTATTTTAGTGCTAGTGGCAGTCGCGCTTATAGGGCCCTCTATATGGTCGGTTTCCTTAATCATAGGAATAATGGGATTTCCGCAGTTTACAAGACTTACCTACAGCAGAGTGCTGACGGTAGGGGCGCTGGGATATATAGAGTCGGCTAAGGTTACCGGAATAGGCGGCGCCGAGATTATATGGAAATACATACTTCCAAACAGCGCGGCACCTATTATCATCGCGTCGGCATTTAATATGTCGACGGCAATTCTTACGGAGTCGGCACTAAGTTTTCTTGGAATGGGAGTGCAGCCTCCTCAGGCAAGCTGGGGAAATATAATAAATGAGGCGCAGTCCATAGCGGTGTTGATAGGGAAACCCTGGCAATGGATCCCTGCAGGAGTGGCAATCATAGTCACGGTTATGAGCATCAATTTCCTTGGCGACGGTCTGAGAGATGTGCTTGACACCAAGGCGTAGAATGTAACCTCCGATTTGTTTATATAAGCTGTTTTGCATAAGACGGAGAGGGTATATATAAATGAATCGGGTTAACAGTTGCAGATAAATAAATGTAAAACGTAGGAAGAAAAAGTGAAAAAGAAATTTTTAGCACTTACTATGGCAGCAGCTATGGCAGTTACGATGATGGGCTGCTCTAAGCCTGCCGAAACCACAAAGAGCAGCAAGACCGCCGTTGCGGAAACATCCGCCAAGGTGTCTTCGGCAAGCAGCACGACAACAACCGGCAGTACGGTAAGCACGGAGCCTGTTTCGGAGAAGGTAGTTACGGCAGCTATACCGAGTGCGTGGACGGATTTATTCCCATTGGGAGAAGGTTCGCATTATGACAATATAGTGCTCGGTCAGGTATATGATGTTCTTGTAAAACAGAACGGCGACGGAAGCTTTACAGGACAGCTTGCCGAGTCGTGGGAGGTAAATGCCGAGTCCACAGAAATTAAGTTCAAGCTTAAATCCGGTGTGAAATGGCACAATGGCGACGCTTTCAGCGCAGAGGATATCGTAGAGAGCTTCAGAATTTACTCGGATTCAAATGTAAAGGCTACAAGCAGATATTATTTGCAGCATATTGACGGCTGTGACAAGTCAGGTGTTGAAACCGCCGAAAACTCCATAGCTGTGAGCGCACCAAGTGAGAATGAGCTTGTAATCAAGTTAAAAGCTCCTACTTATATAGATACGGTACTTGACGACCTGAGTCATGTATATGTAATTCAGGGAACAAAGCTTAAAGACCTTTCCGCTGAGGATGTAAACAAGGCTGAAACCTGGGCGAAGCCTAACGGAACGGGAGCCTTTGTGTTTGCCGGCGCGGTAGACGGAGAAAGAGTTGAATTTACGGCAAACAAGGAGTACCACACAAATCCGGCGGAGTTTGACAAGCTTGTCATAAGAGTGGTGGCTTCCGCCAATGTGCTTGCAGGTCTTATGAACGGAGAAATAGACGCCGTAATCTATGGAGGAGTGCCTCTTGATGACTGGAAGCTTGCCAGGGAACAGGCAAATCTTATTTGTGAGTCTGCAAAGAGCCAGAGCTATCAGCTTCTTGTAATAAACACAACTAAGGATTATCTGAGTCAGAAGGTAAGACAGGCAATCAGTATGGCAATAGACCGTAAGTCGCTTGTCGACCAGCTTTTACAGGGAGAGGGAGAGCCTATAGTTACCCCTATCAGTTCTAAGAACCAGTATTATAATAAGGATGTTGAGGTATGGTACGATGTAGAAAAGGCTAAAGCCCTTCTTGCCGAGGCAAATTTCCCTGCAGATCAGGTGCTTAAGTTTTATGTTCCTACAGGAAATGCGATGAGAGAAAAGGCGGCAGCCATCATAGCGGAAAACCTGAAGAGCGTAGGCATTCAGACAGAGATAGTACAGGTAGACTTCCCTGCATTTATGGAAGCTGCGAAAAACGGCGGACAGGATATCGGAATAATAGGCTCGGGCGGCTCTATGAATCCAAGTGAAAGCTTAGAGATGTTACAGGGAGAATTCAACCTATGCCAACTTCCGGAGGACAACGAGCTTGCAGCTCTGCTTATGAAGGGTAACTCTACTCTTACCAAGGAGGAGAGAGTTCCTATATTCAACGAGTTTCAGGTAAAAATGAGGGAGATAACCCCTTATGCGTATATATTTACAACCAACAGTCTTGTAGCATACAACAAGCGTCTGTCAAATGTAGATGTAACCAAATTCAGTACATTTAACTGGGAAATGAACAAGTGGAAGGTTAGTGAATAAATGAAATCGTTACTCGCTGTCAGTAATTTATCAGTGGAGTTTTCAGGCAGAGAATCAAAGCTTACCGCAGTAAATGGGGTAAGCTTTGAGCTGCATTCCGGCGAAATACTCGGCATAGTAGGGGAGTCGGGGAGCGGAAAGTCCATGCTTGTATCCTCCCTTATAAGACTTTTGCCGAAGGGAGCAAGGGCTTACGGGGAAAAGGTAAGCTTTGACGGCAAAGATATTTTGAATATTTCAGAAAAAGAAATGGTAAGGCTTCGAGGCAAGGATATCTCTATGATATTTCAGGATCCGGCAGCCTCCCTAAGTCCTACGGCAACTATAGGAAGGCAGCTCATGGAAGTATTTGTGCTTCATGAAAATCTAAAAGAAAAAGAAGCAAGAGAAAAATCCGTGAAAATGCTTGAAAAAGTAGGGCTTACAGAGCCTGAACTGAGGATGAAGCAGTATCCTCACGAGCTTTCGGGAGGTATGCTGCAGAGGGTTATGATAGCCATAGCGCTGGCTACAAAGCCGAAACTTTTGATAGCGGACGAGCCTACGACAG
>JBHADN010000217.1:0-7849 GCA_041855085.1 Catonella sp. | reverse complement strand
ACAAGGACTAAAACAAATAGCATAAAAAATATATAGGGCAGGGACTGCCCAAATTAACGCCTGTGGAGATAGTAGGTTACGAGGTCTAAGAAGCAGGAAGCCCACCTACTTTAGACAATGGGTAGTTCACAATAACTAAATAAAGGCGTAGGATTGTAGAGTAACCGATGTAATTCGGGCTTATTTAACAGTAAAGGAGAAAGTTCATGAACATTTTACCGAAACCAAAAAAAATAAGAGAAGATGAAGGATATTTTTTTGCCGAAAGCGGACTCAGAATAGTGTCGAAATCGGAAGAACTTAAGATAAACAGCGGATGGGCACTGCCTTATGTGCTGAAAGAGGAATTTATAAAGTCCTGCGGCGTGGAAACGGAAATAACAGCCGGAAACTCGGGAAAGGGAGATATAGGGCTCAGTATTTCAAAGAGTATGGATAAGCAGGAGTACAGACTTGTTATTACATCCGAAGAAGTAGAGATTACAGGGGGCAGCAGAGAAGGAGCAGGCTACGGTATACAGACTCTTTGTCAGATTATAAGGGAAAACGGAGCGATGCTGCCTGCAGTTTGTATTGAGGATAAGCCGGATATAGTTGTGAGGGGATACTATCTGGATCAGGCAAGAGGAAGGAGTACAAAGCTTTCGGAGCTTAAAAGGCAGATAGACCTGCTCTCAAGGTATAAGATAAATCAATATCAGTTATACATAGAGCAGTCCTTTGCATTCCGTGGATTTTCGGAGATGTGGAGGGATGACAGCGTAATTACTCCCGAGGAGATAATGGAGCTTGACAGATATTGCAGGGACAGAGATATAGAGTTTGTACCGTCTATAGCAAGCTTCGGGCATCTCTATGAATTGCTTAGGACAAAGAGTTATGAAGATATTTGTGAGCTTGAGGATGTTTCAGGGAAAGAATTTTCGTTTTGGGAAAAAATGCAGCATCACACCGTAAATGTTTCCGACGAACGCTCTTTTGAAGTTATAAGAAGAATGTTGGACGAGTTTTTGCCGCTTTTTTCCTCAAAGCTTGTGAATATCTGTGCAGATGAAACCTTCGATTTGGGGAAGGGGAAGTCAAAGGAAATGGCGGAGAAGGTAGGCACGAGCAGATTGTATATGGACTTTCTGAAAAAGCTTTGCGGTTATGTGACTGAAAAGGGCAAGATACCTATGTTTTGGGGAGATATTGTATATAAATTTCCGGAAAGCATAAATGAGCTTCCTAAAGAAACTATATGTATGGCTTGGGGTTACGGTGCATCTGAAAAGGATGATGCCTGCAAGGCAATATCGGAGGTTGGAGCAAATCTGTATATATGTCCCGGAGTAAACGGCTGGAATACGCTTATTAACAGGTTGGATACCGCATATTCCAACATAAAGGTAATGTGTGAGTATGCTGAAAAATACGGTGCTATAGGTGTGCTTAATACCGATTGGGGAGATTTCGGACATATAAACGATCCGTCGTTTTCGATACCTGCGATTATATACGGAGCCGTTTTTTGCTGGAACCTGAATGCGTATCGGGGAGCTGAGGCAGTAGACAAAGCACAGTTAAACAGGGAAATTTCTATTGTAGAATATACGGACAGGTCCGAAAGTTATGTAAGCCTTTTGGAAGAAGCGTCTGTAAGGCAGCTTTTCGACTGGTGGACGGTTGTATTGTATTTCGAGGGAATGCTTGATAAGAAAGAGGGAGAAGAATACGAGGCGGTAAGAAAGGCGCTTAAGAGTACGATTGACAGATTTAAGGGCAATGCCGCCGCCGTAGAGCGTTCTTCGAAAGAGCTTATGGAAATAAGGAAAAAATTCCGACTGGCTGCAGTAAGTATGGACAGCAGCAGAAGATACGAGTTTACGAGGACGGATAATGCGGTCTGCGGAATTGATATATGGAACAGGGTGGGAAGAGCCGTTTTTTCGGATGAAGATATATCTAAAGAGGAGAGGTTCTCCCTCGCAGAAGAACTGGAGATTTGGTACTGCAGATATAAGGAAATATACAGGAAGTATTCTAAAGAAGGTATGTTAAAAAGGCTGTCAAATGTAGTCTACGGGTACGCCGACAGATTAAGAAATATTTAGCTGGCTTATTTTTGACAAATAGGTTATACTATATGCACCTGCGATAAGCAGGCTTTGTAATAACCGTGATTATAGTATACTTTGCAGAAACATCTGCAGTGTGTTATATTCATAAGCAGATTAACAAGGAGGATGTATGGCGATTTTAAAAAATATTGAGGCGGAGAAAATTTTATCACTTAAAGAGGAAATAAGTGTTCAGCCGGGACAGGTAGTCAGCAAGACCTTGGTACAGAACAAGGCGCTTAATATGACGCTGTTCGCATTTGACAAGGATGAGGAAATAAGTTCCCACAAGTCTGACGGAGATGCCTTTGTTCAGGTATTGGAGGGAAGCGGAAAATTCACAATTGACGGGAAAGAATATATAGTAGGTGCAGGAGAAACAATTGTTATGCCTGCCGGAAAGCCGCATGCAATATATTCTGTGGAGCCTTTCAAGTGGCTTTTGACGGTGGTTTTCTAGTACATAAGGGCAAATAAAGGCTGATATGAGCGGAATGTATATCTGTTCATACCAGTCTTAATTATAGGAGTTTTAAGCAGGCAGTATTAAGTTGCAAACACCTTGCGGTAGATAGGAGATGAGATGAAGAATAGTTCAGTTAGTAAAAAAATTGTTGTTTTTTTGAGTCTTTTTGCTCTTATGCTCGGCAGTTTACAGCCGTTAAGCAGAGGAGCGGCTCAGGTAACCGCATTGGCGGCGGAAAACGATAAGGCGACGGGCATAAATGTAAGGTACCGTACTCAGGAAGAGATAAAGGAATATATAAAAAAGTACGGAACAATGATAAATACCGAGGTAAAATACGAGGAAGCTCCTCTGTTATATTCTCCGTATTCGGCGGGAAAGCTGACCAAGGGAACACTTAGGTCAGCACTTAAGATGATAAATCAGTTAAGATATATTGCAGGAATATCTTACAATGTAAAGCTTAAATCCTCATATAACAAGATGGCGCAGGCTGTCGCCGTTGTGAATTATGCAAACGGAGGCCTGTCACACTATCCGAATAAGCCGTCAGGGATGGGAAATGAGCTTTACGAGCCCGGCAAGGCGGGTTCATCAATGAGCAATCTGGGATATGGATACAGCTCTATAAATTCGGCAATAGCCCTCGGTTTTATGGAGGACGGAGATATCTCAAACATAAGTACTCTGGGACACAGAAGATGGATATTAAATCCGTCTATGTCAGCCACAGGTTTCGGATATATGGAAAATGTTACCGCTATGTATGCCTTTGACACGAAAAATGTGTATGCGAAGGAGTTCGGAGTGCTGTGGCCTGCACAGAATATGCCGGTTGAATTTTTCGGGAATACACATCCTTGGAGCATTTCCATGGGGTATAAGGTGGATGCGTCACAAATATCGGTAAAGCTTACAAGGCTTGCGGACAAAAAAAGGTGGGTATTCAGCAGGGAGAAAGCCGCAGGCTATTTCGGTGTAAACAATGAGTATTACGGCCAACAGGGCTGCATTATATTCAGACCTGATGAAATAAACGGCTATAAGGCAGGAGATGTGTTTAAGGTTGAGGTTAGCGGTCTTAAAGAGCCTTTGTCATATCATGTCGTATTTTTCAGCCTTGATTGATAGCGGCTGAGAGGTTTTCATGAAATCAGAGAGAAATAAGACCATTGACATAGGGATTGAAGAGGGGAAAAAGTACCTTGACGGATGTCTTAAATTATCAAAGGCGGTTCAGGTATCCGATATATTGAACAGGACTATTTTAGGAGATACTTTCAGTACACTTCCGTTGCTGCCCGAAAAATTTGCGGACTTGCTTATATCGGATCCTCCTTACAATCTAAGTAAGGATTTTGGAGGAAATAAGTTTAAGAAAACCTCGGATATCGACTACGAGGCATATACTAAGGAGTGGCTCGAAGCCGTGCTGCCCGCCTTAAAGGAAACCGCCTCGGTCTATGTCTGCTGTGACTGGCAGTCAAGCTCCGCTATATACAATGTGCTGAGCAAATATCTGATAGTGAGAAACAGGATAACCTGGCAGAGAGAAAAGGGCAGGGGAGCGGTTTCAAACTGGAAGAACGGTCTGGAGGATATCTGGTTTGCTACCGTGTCGGGAAAATATACCTTTAATGCGGATGCGGTAAAGCAGAGAAGAAGGGTTGTAGCTCCTTACAGAGAAAAGGGACAGCCTAAGGACTGGGAAGAAACTGAGGAGGGTAATTTCAGAAATACATACTCGTCGAATTTTTGGGATGATATATCGGTTCCGTATTGGTCTATGCCCGAAAATACGGCACATCCCACTCAAAAGCCTGAAAAGCTTCTGGCTAAGCTTATTTTAGCAAGTTCAAATGAAGGAGATGTGGTTTTTGATCCGTTCTTAGGTTCCGGCTCAACCTCGGTTACGGCAAAAAAGCTCGGCAGACGGTTTATGGGTATAGAGCAAAATCCTAACTACTGTATCTGGGCGGAGAAGAGGCTTGAAATGGCAGAGGACGACAATTCAATACAGGGGTATACCGACGGAGTTTTTTGGGAGAGAAACACAAGCGGCATACAGAAGAAAAAGAGGCTGTCCGAGTGACAGCCTCTAAATTTATGCCGCGGAAAATTCATCTGAGCTTTCTGCGGCATAAAAGCCTACAGTATTGTTGCATTCTGATTACTGCTCGCTGAACATATCCTTGCCTACGCCGCAATCAGGACATTCAAAATCATCCGGAAGATCCTCAAACTTTGTTCCCGGAGCTATTCCGAGCTCAGGACATCCTGCCTCTTCGCTATATACCCAACCACAAGCATCACAAACATATTCTTTCATAATAAATTCTCCTTCACATTGTATTATCGGAGGATGAACCCTCCTTAGATTTCGATTATATATTATAAAAATATAAAAAACAATCTTAATTTGTAAAAAATTATTTGCGGTGAAAGGAGTAAGGGTTATCTGCGCTTAAAAAACCACATGAAAAAATATATGCCTACAGGTACAAAGGCAGTTGAGGCAAGGCTGATTACAAAGAGGGAATTTGCGGCAGGGCTCGATGACAATGCCGCCACAAAGGTAACTGCATAAAGTGCGAGCAGTATTACAATACCTGAAAGTGCAAGCACTTGCCTTATTTTTTTCATCTTGCCGTTTTTATCTCTATTTTCTTCCATATAACTCCTGACAAATTTTTATTTTGAAAGTTTATGTACCTGCTCGCAGTAAATGCATCTGTAAGTTCTGTTTGAGGTGTCCGTAAGCTTAAATACTCTTGACAATCCTCTTTCCACGGAGGTTATGCAGCGCGGATTTTTACAGGTAAAGATATCCGTGACAGTTTCAGGCAGGCTTGGCTGTATTTTTTCTTTTATTACTCCGTCTATTATTATATTGACGGTTATCCTGTCGCCAAAAACGGAGAGAAGTTTAAGGTTCAAATCATCGGGAAAGCCCGCTATTTTTATAATGTCCTTCTGTCCCATCTTGGAACTTTTTGCATTTTTAATTATGGCTATCTGATAATTATATTTATCAAGGTTAAGATAATTGTAAATAGACATGGAAAGTCCTGCCGGTATATGGTCTATAACATATCCTGAGTTAATTCCGCTTATATTCAACATGATGAAACCTCCTTATGCCAGTTTCAAAAGGCGAAGTATGAGAGCCATTCTCACATAAACTCCGTATTTTGCCTGTTCAAAATATTTTGCTCTCGCATCGTTGTCTACATCGGCAGATATTTCATTGACGCGTGGGAGCGGATGAAGTATCATAAGTTCTTTTTTTGCATTTGCCAGCTTAGGCATATCGAGGATGTAGGTGTCTTTAAGCCTGATATAGTCCTCTTCGTTGAAGAAACGCTCTCTCTGTACTCTCGTCATATAGAGAATGTCGAGCTCGGAGATTGCATCTTCCAGAGAAGTGGTTTCAAAATACGAAGAGCCGTGAGCCTTAAGAACTTCCGTTTTTATGTACTCCGGTATTTTTAACTCGTCGGGAGCGATAAGAACGAATTTAACATTTTCGTATCTTACAAGCTCTTCTATAAGGGAATGTACGGTTCTTCCGAATTTCAGGTCGCCGCAAAGCCCTACGGTCATACCGTTAAGACTGCCCCTTATCTCTTTTATGGTAAGAATATCGGTAAATGTCTGTGTAGGATGATTATGACCTCCATCTCCGGCATTTATAACGGGGATGTCCGAATACATGGACGCAACAAGCGGCGCTCCCTCTTTAGGATGTCGCATAGCGCAGATATCCGCGTACGAGGATATAACTCTTATGGTATCTGCCACCGTTTCCCCCTTGGCTGCGGAACTTGAGCCCGCTTCAGAAAAACCGAGAACACTTCCGCCTAAATTCAGCATTGCTGCTTCAAAAGAAAGACGGGTTCGTGTACTCGGTTCATAAAATAAAGTTGCTAATTTTTTGCCATGACAAATTTCGCTGTATTTTTCAGGATTTCTATAAATATCGCCGGCTAAATCAAGGATTTCATTTGTTTCTTCAACTGAAAAATCCAAAGGGCTTATCAGATGCCTCATAACCTTCCTCCCATATATTAAAATTTCTTGCTGTCTGAATAATTTTAGTATATAAAGGGGCGAATGACAAGGGGTGGAGAAAGTTTTTTATAAAATATTTGAATATAGATACAGAAATAGGTATAATGATGGGAAATATAGTAAGCAGACAGGTTTTAAAGAGAGTATTTTATACGGTTTGTCTGGCGGAAAGCCTCAGGTAAAGGAGAAAACGGATGATAAATTTAACAAAGAACGGCGTGTATGTTGTAAACGGACAGGTCTTTGAGGATGGAGCGGATATAAATGAAAGGCTTGCCGGTGTCGGAGTAAGCACCGCTAAGACTGAGGCTAAAAAGGGTACTATAGCTTACAGTATTTTGGAAGCCCACAACAAGTCGGACAATATGGACAACTTAAAAATTAAGTTCGATGCCCTGGCTTCACATGACATCACCTTTGTGGGAATAGTGCAGACGGCAGTAGCCTCGGGGCTTAGCAGATTTCCCGTACCTTACGCCCTTACCAACTGTCATAATTCACTCTGTGCGGTAGGCGGAACGATTAACGAAGATGACCATATGTTCGGTCTTTCGAGCGCCAAGAAATTCGGCGGAATGTATGTACCGCCAAACCTTGCGGTTATACATCAGTTTGCAAGAGAGGTGCTTGCGGGCGGAGGAAGGATGATACTCGGCTCCGACAGCCACACAAGATACGGAGCGCTCGGGACTATGGCGGTAGGAGAGGGAGGTCCTGAGCTTGTAAAGCAGCTCCTCGGTCAGACCTACGATGTAGCCTGTCCGGAGGTGGTGGCGGTAAGACTTACCGGAACACCCGTAAAAGGGGTGGGACCTCAGGATATAGCACTTGCCATAATAGGAGAGGTCTTTGAAAAAGGATATGTAAATAACAAGATAATGGAATTTATAGGAGAGGGTATAGCAAATCTCAGCGTGGACTATAGAATAGGCATAGATGTGATGACTACGGAAACGACCTGCCTTTCATCTATATGGGAAACCGACGGCAGAGTTAAAGAGTTTTACGAGATACACGGAAGAGCGGAGGACTATAAAGAGCTTAAAGCAAAAGAAGTGGCGTACTATGACGGGCTTATTGATGTAGACCTTTCCAAAATAAGACCTATGATAGCTATGCCGTTTCATCCGAGCAATACCTATCTTATAGACGAGGTAAATAAAAATCCTGCGGATGTGCTGCATGAGGTGGAAGAGAAGGCTAAGGTAAGTTT
>JBHADN010000216.1:0-10052 GCA_041855085.1 Catonella sp. | reverse complement strand
TCAAGCGCACCTCTGAAAATTCCCGGAAAACATAGCACATTGTTTACCTGGTTCGGAAAATCCGAACGCCCTGTAGACACCACTCTCGCTCCTGCCGCCTTTGCTTCCTCCGGAAATATCTCCGGCACGGGATTGGCACAGGCAAACACTATCGCATCCTTTGCCATAGAGCCAACCATTTCTTTTGTAACCGTACCCGGCGCGGACACGCCTATGAACACATCCGCTCCCTTTATGACATCTGCAAGGCTCCCCTTTTCCTGATTAAAATTAGTAATCTCCGCCATCTCCGCCTTTACTGAATTTAAATCTTCTCTGCCCTTATATATGGCACCGTTTCTGTCGGTCATTATAACATTTTTAAGCCCCATAGCCATAAGAAGCTTTATAATAGCTACTCCTGCCGCTCCCGCTCCCGATGTAACTATTTTAACATCTTCTATTCTCTTGCCTACTACCTTAAGTGCATTGATTACACCTGCGAGAGTAACTACTGCCGTTCCATGCTGATCATCATGAAATATAGGGATGTCGGTACATTTTTTCAGTTTTTCTTCTATCTCAAAACAGCGAGGCGCTGAAATATCCTCAAGATTTACTCCTCCGAAAGATCCTGCCAAAAGCTCAATTGTGCGTACAATCTCATCTGTATCCTTGGATCTCACACAGAGAGGAATGGCATCCACATCGCCAAATGCCTTAAATAATGCACACTTACCCTCCATAACAGGCATCCCCGCCTCAGGACCTATATCTCCTAAGCCCAGAACTGCAGTTCCGTCCGTAACTACTGCAACCGTATTCCATCTCCTCGTATAGTCATAAGACTTCTCTACATCTTCCTGTATCTCAAGACATGGCGCAGCCACTCCGGGCGTATACGCAAGACTCAGGGCTTCAGCGTTGTCCACACTTGCTCTTACATTGATTTCAATCTTGCCTCTCCACTCTTTATGTTTTTCAACTGAAATCTTACCGTAATCCATACTATATCTCCTTAATCAATACAATTTCGTCGCGGTCATTGTCTATGCTTCGGCAATCTGTCGCCTATACCATGTTTTCAGGCTTAAATACCTCGTCAAAACTATATGCATCCATATAGCCTAGTTCCAGACATGCCGTTCTCAGACTCTTTCCTTCATCATACGCCTTTTTGGCAACCTCTGCCGCATTGTCATAGCCTATATAAGGCGAAATGCATGTCACAAGCATAAGTGAATTGTGGAGATTGTTTTTCATTTTTTCTCTGTTTGCCTTTATTCCGACTGCACAATTATCGTTAAAAGAATTTATCGCATCCGCCAAAAGCCCGACCGACTGCAAAAAATTGTATATAAGCACAGGCATAAATACATTTAACTGAAAATTTCCCTGCGATGCCGCCATTCCCACAGCTACATCGTTAGCCATAACCTGTACCGCAACCATGGTAACCGCCTCCGACTGAGTAGGGTTTACCTTACCCGGCATAATGGAGCTTCCCGGTTCATTTTCAGGTATAAATATTTCTCCAAGCCCCAGTCGTGGACCTGACGCCAGCCATCTTACATCGTTTGCTATCTTCATCATATTTGCTGCAAGTCCTTTTAATGCGCCATGACAGCTCACAAGAGCCTCTTTTGCAGTCAAACCGTGAAATTTGTTTTCATCCGTTATAAAGTCCTCTCCCGTAAGCCCCGCTATAGACTTTGCCACAAGCACATCGAACTCTTCAGGCGCATTCAGCCCCGTTCCTACCGCCGTTCCTCCGAGCGCAAGCTTATATAAGCCTTTCATAGAAGCTTCTATATTTTCCAGACTATTTAAAAGCATGTATCTCCATCCGCTTATTTCCTGTGAAAATGCTATAGGTGTGGCATCCTGCAAATGTGTCCTCCCACTCTTTATCACACCTTCATTTTCTTTTTCAAGCCGTTCAAATGTATCAGCCAGCTTTTTTACAGCGGGAAACAGTTCTCTCTTTATCTCAGTAACCGCCGCTATGTGCATAGCCGTCGGGAAGGTATCGTTTGAACTTTGTGACATGTTTACATCGTCATTAGGATGCAGTATCCTCTTGCCCGCAAGGTTGTTTCCTCTGTTTGCTATGACCTCGTTCACATTCATATTGCTCTGGGTGCCCGAGCCTGTCTGCCATACTCGCAGCGGAAACTCGTTGTCAAGCCTGCCCCTGTATATTTCATCACATGCCTTTACTATAAGTTCGTACTTATCCCTCGGAAGCTTCTCAAGTGCGAAATTTACGGTAGCGGAAGCTTTTTTTAAAATGGCGAATGCCTTTATAACAGGCAGCGGCATATTCTCCGTACCTATTTTGAAATTTTGACGGGAGCGTTCTGTCTGTGCTCCCCACAGCGCCTTTTCAGGCACCTGTACTTCTCCCATAGAATCTCTTTCAATCCTGTATTTCATTGCCACCTCCTAAGCCCTTTTATTAAGTTTTCCTGCAACAATTCTGTCAAGTCCGGCAAAGTCCTGTATTATCTCTATATCGACAAATCCATTTTCAGCCAGTATATCGACTACCGCTCTACCCTGATTATATCCTATTTCATAGAAAATTTTCCCGTTTTCTTCCAGATATTTTGCCGCTTTGCCGCTTATTTCCCTGTAAAACCGGAGTCCGTCGGCAGCTCCGTCAAGTGCAAGCCTCGGTATAAACTTTTTTACCTCCGGCTCAAGCTCCTCTATTACCCCGCTCTCTATGTATGGCGGATTGGACACTATGATGTCGAACCTACCGTCCATATTTTCAAACAAGTCGCTTTGCACAAAGCTGATATCTGCCGTTTCTCCTTTTCCGAGCCTTAAAAAATTTTCCTTTGCCACATTAAGGGCTTCTGCTGAAATATCCGACGCCGTGACCGACCTAGGTTTCCCCAAGGCTGCAACGGATATCGCTATACAGCCTGAGCCTGTGCATAAATCCAGTATCCTTTTACCCTCGCTGCATTCTATGACCTTTTCAACTAAAAGCTCCGTTTCAGGCTCGGGTATAAGCACATTTTCATTTACTGAAAACCTGAAGCCCATAAACTCCCTGTAGCCCAATATGTAAGCAAGCGGAACTCTCTCTTTTCTTCTGTTAATAAGCTCTAAGAAGCTTCTGCCAAGCTTTTCATCCGCTTCATCCTCAAAGCACAAAAAGTACTCCGCCCTGCCAAGCCCTGAAGCCTCCTCAAACAGATACCATGCATCTATTTCCGCTTCTTCTATACCCGAATTCTTTAAGGCAGATATGCCTGCCGCCAACAGTTCTTTTAACTTCATAGTTATTTCCGTTTAGGTTTACCGCCTTCAGTTTTTTTGCTGTTGAAGAAATGATTTAAAGCATTTAAAACTTCATCATTTTCATCTTCCGAACTTTCCGACGCCCTGTGTTTTTTTGCCTCTTCTTTGCCTTTTGTTGCCGCCTTTGCCTTTTTTACAAGCTGCTCCTGCTTTTGAGTTGCGGAGATTTCTGCCTTCACATCACTTGAAGCATCAGCTTTTGATTCAGTCTTTTCATTCTTTTTCCCCGCCTCTGAAGCCTTGCTTCTTTCAGGAATGCTGTCCGCATTTTTCGCGGACGGAGCAATAAATGCCTCCCAGTCAAATACCGCCTCTACGGAAGCTATTGCCACCTCCGTCATATCTTCATCCGGCTCCCTTGTAGTAATTGCCTGCATAAATATACCCGGTATACTTAGAATTTTTATGATTATATTTTCCGTTCTGCCTGCAAGTCTTATAAATTCGTAGGCAACTGCCGCTATAACCGGAACAATAAGTATACGCACCAAAAGTCTTAGCGCCAGATTTTCAATTCTGATAAACATAAAGAGGATTATGCTCAATATAATCACATCCACCATAAAGCTTGTGCCGCACCTGAGATGTCTTCTGCTCATGCGCTTAACATTTTTAGGAGTAAGCGGAAGCCCCGCCTCTATGCAGTTGATTGCTTTATGCTCCGCTCCGTGATACATATATAATCTCTTTATATCCGGCATAAATGATATGCCCACCATATATAAAACAAGCAATGTAAGCCTTATAATTCCCTCTATTACGGTAAGCATCACATCCGAGGAGGTTACCGTTCTGAAAATAAGCGAAAGTCCGTACGGCAGGGCGATAAACAGCCCTATTGCCAGAGAAATCGACAAAATTACGGTAAGTATCTGAGTTAAATCTTCTTTCTTTTTATCAACCTGCTTTTTTTCCTCTTCTTCCTCGTAGAAGCTCGCTGAAAAGGAAAGAGTTTTCAAGCCTATATAAAGCGATTCGACAAAATTTATCACACCCCTGACAAACGGCAGCTTAAGAAAGCTGTATTTATCCGATATGCTGTTAAATCTGTTTACCTCAACCACTATATCTTTATCGGGCTTACGCACGGCAACCGCATACTTGCCGCCGTTACGCATCATTACACCCTCCAGGACAGCCTGTCCCCCTATACCTGAATATTTCATAAAGCCCTCCTAAAAAAAGGACCGTCACACCACTTCCCTCGCCGTGTCATGACAAAATGCCCACCTAGGCGGGCTTTCTTGTCATTCTGGCGCTTAGTTTTCTGCGACAGTCCATTTTTATTTTGTTTTCCTAGCCCTGCTTAATGCCATATCTGCGGTTAAACTTATCAATAGCACCGCGAGCGGCTGCAGTTCTCTGCTGACCTGTATAGAATGGATGGCACTTTGAGCAAACTTCAACATGAATATTTCCCTTAGTTGAACCTGTTGTAAACTCATTGCCACAGTTACAAATCACCTTACACTCCTGATATTCCGGATGTATTCCTTCTCTCATGTTTTCTCACCTTCCTCTTCTGTTTTGATTGGATTTTGCCAATCCCTGTTTAGCTGTCTATCTAAAATCAAATAAACAACTGAAACATTATATCATATATGCAGTTTAATTACAAGATGCTTCTAAATTTTCCTCGGATATCCCGACATTTTCTTCCTTTGACGCCTCTTGAGCAGTCATGGCGCTGTCAAGCAGCCAGAAAAATTCCAGAACGCTTCTGAAATATTCTTCCGCCTCTCCTTCAAGCCATTTTACAATACCCTGCCAACTGGCATTGTTTCTGTACTGTATCTTCATTGCGAAGGTTGCGACCTTGCCGCTCGGTGCTTGAGTTTTATTCGGTATGAACATCGCCCTTTCATTTTCCCGGCTACTCTTAACAAAACTCCTTTTCTCCATACCGCTCATAGGACAGCCGATTTCATTCATAAGAGCGTCAAGTTCTTTTATAAGCTGCTGAAAACTGTTAATCTGAATACATTCTTTATAAAACGGATTGTAAAGTTTTGCGCAGAACCTTACTTCATCATAAGCATCTACCGCTATGATGCTTGTCTTGTAAATTTCAGATATGTTTATGTTTTTTATCATTACTGCAAACCTCCTCAGCTATGCACAAAACCTGAACGCAAGTTCTGGCACAAGCCCTTTGCCGCTTTAAATGACACCGTTCCAAGGTTAGTTATAATCTATAACGGTTACTTTTTGGTTACATTTTGAATATTTTCTTCTCAAATACGCTGTAATTTTTTCAAAAAAACACAATTACGCAAAAAAATCTCTTTCTCTGTGAGCATAGTCTGATAATATGCCTATTTTAAAATCTAAGTTCTATAACAGGCGCGCCCTTGCCCTCTATATAGTCCCTTGTTATCGTTACCTTTCCTATATTCTTATCCTTAGGAATTTCGTACATTATATCCAGCATAAATTCCTCTATAATCGCCCGCAATGCTCTTGCTCCGGTTTTTCTTTCCAAAGCCCTCTCCGCTATAATCTCCTTTGCATCGTCAGAGAATTCAAGCTTAACCTCATCCAACTCCAACAGCCTTTCATACTGCTTCAGTATGGCATTCTTCGGCTCGGACAGAACCTTGATAAGCATTTCCTTGTCCAGTTCGTCTACTGCAAAGACTATAGGAAGTCTGCCGAGAAACTCCGGTATCATTCCATATTCTCTCAAATCCTCGGTAGAAACCTTGCTGAATATTTTTTTATCGTTATCGTACTTATCTTTCAAGTCCATCTTAAAGCCTATAGCCGCCTGTTTATTCAGCCTCCTCTTTATGATGTCCGCCAAATCCGGAAAAGCGCCGCCGCATATAAACAAAATGTTTCTTGTATTTATGGTTGTCATAGGAACCATGGCATTTTTGCTTGTAGCTCCTACAGGAACTTCCACCTCAGAGCCTTCAAGGAGTTTTAAGAGCCCCTGCTGTACCGCTTCTCCGCTTACATCTCTGCTGTGAGTGTTTTTCTTCTTTCCTATCTTATCTATTTCGTCTATGAAAACTATGCCATGCTCCGCCGCCTCTACATCATTGTCCGCATCTGCAAGCAGCTTGCTCAACACGCTTTCCACATCGTCGCCTATATATCCCGCTTCCGTAAGAGTTGTTGCATCCGTAATTGCCATAGGTACTTGCAAAAGTCTTGCAAGATTTCTTACCAGATAGGTTTTTCCGCTTCCGGTAGGTCCAATCATAAGCATATTGGACTTCTCTATTTCTATATCCTCTTCCTTCTTGTTTTTCTCTGCGGCAACCCTCTTATAATGATTGTAAACCGCAACCGAAATCTGCTTTTTGGCAAACTCCTGACCTATTACATATTCATCAAGCTTTTCTTTTATGATATGCGGCGCGGGTATATTGTTGAAGTCAATTTCCGCCTTTACCTTTTTCTTCTTGCTCTTCTTTTTTACGGAATTTTGACTCTGGAACATATCCGGCATAAATCCGAAGCTGAACAAAGGATGAACGGACTTTGAAGACTCTTCTTTCTTCTCCTCCTTGTCCTTCTCCTGTATCTCGGTATCCTCCGTGCCTATTTCCGCCACTTCGTTTTTGGATTTCTCCGCAGTTTCTGCCGTTTCCTTGGGAGGAGCCGCGAAGCCCATAAACATATCCGGAGCAAAATTCCCCGCTCCGAATAAATCCGCCATAGGTGAATTGTTAAATGTATTAAGCGTCTTCTGCAGGCAATCGTTGCAGACCTTTATGTTTTGAGGCAAATGCAGCATTTTCCCCGCTTTGCTTTCCGTTCTTTTACATAAATAGCAAATATCTTCTGTCATCTTATACCCTTTTCTGTGATATCTAATCCTCTGTAGATGTAATTATGTATACTTCAAATCAAGGTCTGCAAGCATACAGAATTACCTGAGATTAAATTTGTCAAAACAAAAATAAGTATAACGCTTTTTTTATGTTTTTTCAATACTTCTTTGCTCCTGCAACCGCCAAAAGCCTGCCAAAGCCCCTTTACAGTTTCCCCAGTTTCTCATCCACCTCTTTCCTGTGAGGTATGGACGGCGCCGCTCCCATTCCGGAAACCGTGATTGACGCTGCCGCAGTTGCCCTCTTTAGCGCCTCTTCTATGCCTATCCCCTCTATTACGGAGCTTATGAAATATCCGGTAAATGTATCTCCCGCCGCTGTTGTGTCCACTACCTCCGTTTTTATTGCCGCTTCCTTTACCAGAGTTTTACCATCATAATACATAGAGCCTTTTTCTCCGAGGGTTATGAGTATACCCGCTTTTTTGAACTTTTCCGACAGCTCTTTTATCTGTTTCTCAAAATCTTCGCAGTCGCTTCCCGTAAGCTTCATCGCCTCAGTTTCATTCAACAGAAAATAGTCCACCAGCTCCAAATTCAGCCTGTCTATATTTTCGTCCATAGGCGACGGATTAAGCACTATCTTCATCCCCTGCTTATGCGCCCTTTCAACTATATATGCAAGCTCCGAAATCTCGTTTTGCAAAACTATGTAGTCGCCCTTTTCAAAGCCGGAGATGACCTTGTCCGCATAATCTTTATCAATGCTTCTGTTCGCTCCTCCGAAAAGGATTATACAGTTATCTCCGGAACTGTCGCGCTGTATTATGGCATTTCCCGTTCGTATTTCACGGCTTATAAGCACATTTGAAACATCCGCGCCCGCTTCTCTTAACAAATCAATCAGGAACTTTCCGTCCTCTCCTATTATGCCTGCATGGTAGATATTTGCACCTGCCCTTGCAAAGGCTATGGACTGGTTTAAACCTTTACCTCCGCTAAATACATTAAGCTCCTTTGAGGAGATGGTTTCTCCCTTTTTCACAAAGTTTTCCACATCATATACATAGTCTATGTTCAGCGAACCAAAATTGAGTACCTTCATCTAGCCCTCCTTTGCATAAGAAGTCAGCACCTCTATTGCTTTATAATACTTTTCCAATTCCACATACTCGTTTGCCTGATGGCAAAGTTCCTCATCTCCCGGACCGAAGAGCACTACTTTTGCCTCTTCCGCCTGCTCCAAAAATACGGATGCGTCCGTGAAATAGCTTATACCTGTACTTTTCGGGGATAGCCCCTGCTTTTGGGCAGCCCGCTTGATTTCCTTGTAAATCTTATCCGTACTGTCCGCCGAAACCGCTCTCCTGCAGTTTACCGTATTTATCTCCGCTTCCGCTCCCTCAGGCAGAGTTTCTGCAAGCCTTCTTGCCTCGGCTTTAATATCCTCTTCGGTCAGGTGCGGAAGAAATCTTATATCCATAAGCATTCTGCACCTGTCGGGAGTCATATTGGGCGCTACTCCGCCCTCTATCATCGATATCTGGGCTGTACCTCTGCCTAAAAGCGGATGCTCTCTGCCGCTTGCATAAGCCTTTATGCCCTCCGCTATAAAATATGCCTTTTCGACTGCATTGATACCTCTCTCGGGATATGCACCATGGCTTGTTCTGCCCTTTACAGTTATTTCCAGCCACAGGCAGCCTTTTTGAGCCAGCCCTATATTCAGGTTTGTGGGTTCTCCGATTAAAATTTCGTCAATATCCGAAAGCAATCCCTTTTCTACCGCTCTGTAAGCCCCCTTACCGCCTTTCTCTTCGTCACAGCTTCCTATAAATAAAATATTTTTACAGGGCTTTGACCGATTAAGTTCAATTAAGGCACAGACCATTGCCGCAAGTCCGCTTTTCATATCGCTTGCCCCTCTGGCATAAATCTTTCCGTCCTTTTCTACTGGCACGGACGGTGCAGTTTCCCATTTTGTCATATCTCCGTATGGAACGGTATCAATATGCCCGTTCCATACCATAAACTTATCCGAACCGTTTCCTCGTATTTTGGCAACTATGTTTGCATGCATTTCATCCATCCTGTCAACATAAGCCTCTATACCGTTCTCTACAAACAGTCCGCATATATATTCTGCAACTCTTCCCTCGTCATCCTTGCCGTTTACGCTTTGTATGGACAACAATTCCGACAAAATCTGTTTTGACCGCTCTTTTTCCATCGCTCTATCCGACTATATACTCAACTATATTGTTCCACAGCCTGTCATAATGCTCCCATCCGCAAAATTCAGGCGGCGCCCAATGCGGAGCGCAATCTGTCGTAACTACTGCACTCTTTCCTTTTCCGTATTTACCGAAGGCTATAAAAGGATCTCCGCAAACCGTGGCAACTACTTCCGCATCAGCTCCTGCTATAGTTTTGTTATAGCCCAGAACCATAGGCCACTCTCCCTCAACTCCTTTAAGCACGGCATGTGAAGCGTTCTTTATTTCAGGTCTTACACCTTCGCAATGCTCCATCCTGTCATCTACAGTCAGCACTTCTACAGGCAGAACCTCCTGCACCGCCGTATCATGCCACTTGCCTTTTCCGTCTATTCCCGCAAATGTCATATAACCGCCCACCATAAGCAAGGCTCCTCCCTGAAGCACATAGTCCCTTATAAGGTTGCATCTGTTAGGCTTCTTTATGCTTGCCGTAAATGTGGCTGTAGGCAGAAGCAGGGTATTTGCACCTATATCTGAAAGTATTATACAGTCATATTTTTTCAGTTCTTCAAGTTCGAACGGAAATTTCTCCATGCATACATGGTTCGGCATAAATTCCACCTCATATCCGCCTTTTTCAAGGGCTGCCTTCAAAAATTTCTCCCCTGTTTCATAGACCGATGTATAGAAAGTATCAAAACCCTTAACATGGGTTGTGTAACTCATCCAGGATTCTCCTGCAAACAAAATCTTTTTAG
>JBHADN010000215.1:0-3600 GCA_041855085.1 Catonella sp. | reverse complement strand
GTTCGACTTTCTTAGTTGCAAGCGGATCTCTAAGAAAAATAACCAAATCTATCTCGTTATGATCTATCTGGGAAGCCATCTGCTGCTCTCCTCCCAAACGACCTGCAAGATATTTATGCACATTAAGATTGGTTACTTCTTCAATAAGTCTTCCGGTCGTACCTGTAGCATACAAAGTGTTCTTGTTCAATATTCCTCTGTAGGCTATACAAAAGTTCTGCATCAGCTTCTTTTTAGCATCGTGCGCCACCAAACCAATATTCATAACTTCTCCCCCTATTTAATAAAATTTCGTTTAATCCTTTCTTTAAAAATCAATTTCATTCTCACCTGAATTAAAGGTCAGTCCATGTTTAGCCTTATGCATACCCACATTCAGAACCAGGGCAACGGCAAGCAGACTGCTGAGTAATGACGATAACCCGTAACTTAAAAACGGAAGGGGCAGACCTGTATTTGGAAGCAGCTCCGTAGCAACTCCGATATTTACAAACGACTGGAACATGAGCATTGCAGAAACACCTATGGCTATCATTTTGCCGGTAAAATCCTGCGCCCTGCTTGCAATCGATATGCATTTAAAGGCGATAAAGCAAAACAAAGCCACTACCAGAACACAACCTATGAAGCCAAGTTCTTCCCCTATAACCGAAAATATAAAGTCACTCTCATTTACATAAACCTTGTCATATAATCTGTAATCCGAAGTATCTCTCAAAAGAGTCTTACCCAAAACCTTGCCCGAAGCTATTGCCTGTACCGAGTGTATCTGCTGGTACTGACCTGTAAGAGCATTTTCCTCAGGATTGAGAAAGCTGAGAATCCTTCCTCTTTGCACCTTAGTCAAAAGATTCTGCCATGGTTGCAATATATACCAAAATAACCCCACACCTACAGGGATTGATACTGCTAAAGTAATCCCTATAATCTTATAACTAAGTCCTGCCATGAATATCATTATTGCAAAAATGAACATACATACAATACTTGAGGAAAGATCTGTCTGTATAAGGATAAGTGAAGTGGGTATCATCATTATAATAATTGACAAAATGAATATACTCCACCTGTTCAGTTTGCTTTGAACTTTTGAAAACAATGTAGCCATTACTACTATCATTATTATCTTTACCAGCTCCGAAGGCTGAATTTCAGTAAAACCCAATTTCAGCCACCTGTAAGCACCGGTTTCATGATCATATCCTAGCGGAGAAAACTTTACAAGTGCAAGCATAACCACCGCCACAACATAATATAAAACCGAAAATTTACAGATAAAATGATAGTCAATAAGGCAAACACCTAAAACCACAACAAAGCCCAACACAACGCCTATAAGCTGTCGCCTTGCAATCTCCAAGCCTTCCGACTTATACAGACAAAAAACTCCGATGGTACAAAGCAGCAACACAGCCAAAATCAACGATATACTCAAATTCTTAAAATCATACCTTTTAAAATTAAACATCCGGTGTTATGACCTTTTTCCAATGACTTCTTTTATAGGTATATTGGCATACAGCGCAGGAACCGCTCCGTTTCTTGTTTCCGACTCGGTCTGCGTAATCTTTATGTCAAGCCCTTCAACATCTATCTCCACATATTTAGAAATAACCTGTATTATATCATTTTTCATCTGCTCCATAATCTCCGGAGAGCAGTTTGCCCTATCTGATACCAGAACCAGTTTTAGCCTGTCTACAGCCTGCTGTCCTGAAGGTTTTTTCCTAAAAAAATCCATAAAATTCATCATACGACTCCTTTATTTCCTAAATAAATCTCCAAGACGCGCTAAAATTCCTTTCTTGCTTTCCAAATCAAGGAAAGGCACTTCCTCCCCGATTATTCTTTTGCAGACATTCATATAAGCTTGTCCCGCAAGAGAAGCACTTCCCACAAGAGGCTCTCCGGTATTTGTAGAAATAACTATATTCTCATCGTCAGGAACAACTCCGAGAAGGCTGATGGCAAGAATATCAAGTACATCCTCGCTGGACATCATATCTCCTCTTTTTACCATATCCATACGAAGCCTGTTGACTATGAGCTCCGTTTTCTTTATCTCATTGGCTTCCAACAGACCTATAATCCTGTCCGCATCTCTTACAGCCGAAACCTCCGGTGTGGTAACCACTATAGCCCTGTCCGCACCTGCTATAGCATTCTTAAATCCCTGCTCTATACCTGCAGGGCAGTCCAGCAGAATATAATCAAATTCATTTCTAAGCTCGTTTGTAAGCTCCTCCATCTGCTCGGGGCTTACCGCGTCTTTATCTCTCGTCTGCGCACTCGGGAGCAGATAGAGCGTGTCATATCTCTTATCTTTAATAAGCGCCTGCTTAATCTTGCAGTTCTGCTCTATAACATCCACAAGATTATAAACGATACGATTTTCAAGACCGAGAACCACATCCAGATTTCTAAGTCCGATGTCCGTATCAATGAGTACAACTTTTTTACCTAACATCGCAAGACCGCTTCCCACATTTGCAGTAGTGGTTGTCTTACCTACTCCACCCTTGCCGGAAGTTATAACTATTACTTCTCCCATATAAAATCTCCTAAACTATATTTACCTCAAACCACCAGCAAAATACTATTAGTAATACTGCGTTTAAGCTATAGCTTAGAATTACAATATTATAAACGGTATTCGATGAAACATCTCCCACAGAGAAAGCAGGGCAGAATTTCTAAGTTAAGTTCCTGCCCGATACCCCGTAACCGTGGTGTGGATAATTTTAGGTCTATTATTACTATGATATATTCAAAACGAAATAATTACAAGTGAATTACAACATTTTTTATAAAAATATCTCTATATTTTCAAGGAATCGAAAATGTTTTTATCTAAATTTTCTATATATATACTTTCATTCTCCACAAAAGCTACCTGAGGAACGGTATCCTTTGCTCTTTTTTCCGTCAGAGAGCTGTCTGAAGATCTGGCTATCAGGCTGCCTATGCGAAGCTGTATAGGCTTCATGTCCAGGGCGATTATAAATGTGTCATCATTTCCGCCGGAACCTGCCTCCGCCTCTCCCTTAAGTGCGCCGAATATAATTATATTTCCTTTGGCTATTACCTTTGCACCGGGGTTTATATCTCCTATTATAATAACTCCCGTATCAAATTCCATCATCTGACCTGAGCGAAAGTTTCCCTTATGTATTTTAGCCATGCTTAAATCCTGAGAGTTCGATATTGCCTCAAGCCGTCTTTTAAACCTCTCCTCCCTTACGGGATCATTGTCCACCGTGCATATTATATTGAGCGAAGTATTCTCGGTTATAGCGGATATGAGTCTGCCCTCTTCCTCCTCGCTCAGCCTTCTTCCCTCAAAACCTACCGCCATGTCGGAATTTCCGAAAAAGTTTGCGGACTCCCTGAACTTATCCCCTACAGCCTTGCAGAGAGCCTCAAATTCCAGCTCGGAATCAAGTATAACCAAAAGACCAAAATTGTTTGCCTTAACAACGACAGGCTGTTTCATATTCCCCTCCTAAGTTAGTCTGATATAATATCGTCAACATTTTCTTCAACTTCTCTTTCGCCGAAGGTTTCTTCGTCCCTCTCTCCAAAGTAATACTCATAAAAATC
>JBHADN010000214.1:0-15548 GCA_041855085.1 Catonella sp. | reverse complement strand
GAAGCCCGAATCACTTATGATGGTCGGAACATCATTAGGGTAGCCCGCTATCACATAATGCCTGTACACCTTTATTCCGAGTGCCTCAAGCTTCTTCTGATATACTCTTGCACTTTCCTGTCCCTCAAACTTCGTAAGCACTACACTGCCCACATACAGACCGTAGCTCCTGAAAGCATCTATCAGCCTCAGAACATCCACATCATAGGTTATGCCTAAATCTCCACGAATCTTATTTTTTTCTATGTCCGCAGAATTTATTACTACTACAACCTCTACATCCTCTCTTATCTGTGTAAGCATCCTTATCTTGCTGTCGGGCTTAAATCCCGGAAGCACTCTTGAGGCGTGGTGGTCGTCAAAGAGTTTACCTCCAAACTCCATATAAAGCTTGCCTCCAAAGTTGGATATTCTCTCCATTATCTTCTCGGACTGCATTTTCAGGTACTTGTCGTTGTCAAAACCCAGCTTAAACATAATTACCTCTTTCTTTTGTTTGTTATAAATCAGATAAACCGACGCAGAGTATTACCTCCGTATCGGTTTAAGTTACAGTTTTCAGTTTCCGGTTGTTTTATTTTCTCCCTTTGCTGTTTCTTCCGCTTTCTCATGAGGGGTAAATACAAAGTTTATAAGAGCCTGCTTCGTTGCCACCCAGTCAACATCTATAACCGAAGCTCCATTAACCTTAATACCTCTATAAGCTCCATCTTCCGGCAATCGCAGATTGTCAAGCGGTACGCCGGCTATACTAAGTTCGACAAGCTCTGCCAGATATGAGCCTGCATTATCCTTTTTTATATCCGTCTGTACCTTTGAAAATACCGTATTCATCATTTTTATAAGCTGCGCGGGACTGCTTTTCTTCATCTTGGCAAATATTGCGGACATAACTCTTCTGTGGCGGGATGTTCTTCCCATATCGTCTATCGCGCCGTCCAATGTAGCCACATACCTTACCCTTGCATAGCCCAGAGCCTGATTTCCGTTCATGTGATTTACGCCTGCCTTGAGGTTTCGGTTTGCCTTGTTTGAAATATAGTTGGTGCGGTTAAGATATTTTGCCTCATCCGCAGTTATTTCTATATCAACTCCGCCCAAATCATCTATAACCTGCTGAAATGTATCAAAACTCACTATAGCCGAGCCGTCAAGCCTTATCCCGTAGTTATGTGCTATAACCTCGTACAGAAGAGCTACACCGCCCTGATTGTAAACTCCGTTTATCCTTCCGCTGTAATAACCCGGAATATTCAGATATGTATCCCTCATCAGCGAAGTAAGTCCCAAAGTCTTTTGCTTGGTATTTACCGTAGCTATCATAATAGAATCGGTACGCCCCGCCGCCGTGCTTCCGCTGCCTATAGCCTCCACTCCCAGAAGAAGTATGTTATAGACTCCCTCTTCATGCAGAGCATTCTTAAAAGTATCCGACATAACCGACATGTCTATATTATCAGTTATCTCCCCTACCTTAAGCTCTTCCTCCTCTCCCACAACTACTGCCGAACTTGAGGCGGGTTTTACCTGTTTTTTCGGGGTTTCCATCTTGCCGTACATGTATTCTACAGCCAATCTGGAGATTATCCTTCTCCCCACAGGAGTAAATGTAAGAAATACACCACCGAGCAGAAGGGTAACCAAAAGACCTAAAAACAGTTTCAATACTATATACTTTTTCTTCTTTTTTCTCTTCTTCCCTGCCATACTCTTTCTGTCATCCTCCGGATTATTTTCAAGTTCTTCCTGAACCTGCTCTGCTAAGGAGCTGCTTATATCCCTCAAAAACTCGTCATCATTCATCACAATTACCTACTCCCGTATATTAGCCACATTTGCCTTCGACAGTATATTATATACCACTTGAGAGTTCAATTACAAGTAAACTTAGTTTAATATTTTCTTACAAATTATTGATGCCCAAGTTTTAAGCAAACAGCCAAGCAATATATTGTAAGCCTAACAGTTTTATGTTATCCTACTTAAAATCATTACAAAAGAAAAGGAGAATATATGACAGATTATTCACTTATAGGCAGGCAGATAGAAGCTGTTACTGCGGATGTAGACAGCTTGATTTCCAACCTTTCAAATATTTCCGCACTTTTAAATATGGAAATTCCGGATATAAACTGGGTAGGCTTTTATTTCCTTCAAAAAGATATACTGACACTCGGTCCTTTCCAAGGCAAACCCGCCTGTGTTACCATACCTGTGGGAAAGGGCGTTTGCGGAACTGCGGTATCTGCGGACAGTTTCCAGCTTGTACCGAATGTACATGAGTTTCCGGGGCACATCGCCTGTGACTCCGCTTCAAACTCCGAAATAGTCATGCCTCTGCACGATAAGAACGGAGATGTGGTAGCGGTTCTGGACATAGACAGCCCCACAATAAACCGCTTCGACGAAAAAGACAGGGAGGGATTTCTTCTCCTTAAGCCTGCAATCGAAGCACTTTTGGCTAACGGCATCCGGCTATAATCAGCTCGATACATCCTTCGAACTCAGCCTTGCCGAAACCGTTCGGGAGAATGAAATGTTCTCCCTTTTTTATTTTATATTCTTTTCCATCCTCACTTCTTCTCAGACTTCCGCCGCCATCAAGCACGCTTACCAGTGTAAAATCAAGATTTTGCTCTACATCCGCCCTCTCTTCTACCTTTAAAAGACTGACATCAAAAAAGCTGCAGTCCAAAAGATTGATAAGCCTTGAGCCATCCTCATAAGCTCTTTCACTTCTGCTCTGCGGCGCAACATTTTCAAAAGGACATTTTATCACATCAAGACACTTGTCCAAATGCAGCTCTCTGCCCTTTCCGTCCTGCAGTCTGTCGTAGTCGTACAATCTGTAAGTAATATCGCTGTTTTGCTGGGTTTCGAGTATTACCGTACCTGCCTTTATGGCATGTACCGTTCCCGGCTCTATGAAAAAGAAATCCCCTTTTTTTACGGGTATTTCCCTTATAAGCCCTTTAAAATCTTTTCCGTTTATATATTTTTCAAGCTCTTTTCTGCTTCCTGCATTGTGGCCTATAACTATGGTTGCTCCCTCTTTTGCATCTACCACATACCAGCATTCAGCCTTTCCTAAAGCCCCGTTTTCACATCTTCCTGCATACTCATCATCCGGGTGTACCTGTATGGAAAGGTCATCTCCCGCCGATATAAGCTTTGTCAAAAGCGGAAAAACCGAAGCCGCACCGCTCTTACCCCAAAGTTCCTTGCTGTTTTCCCATAAAAAACTTAATGTCTTTCCCGAATACTCCGAGTCCTCTACGGTTTCTGCTATACAATCTCCGCTCTTATGTGCGCTTATCGCCCAACACTCCCCGGTTTTTTCACTCGGTATATCATATCCGAATATGCGCCTGAGCTCCGTTCCTCCCCAAATCATTTCTTTAAAAATCGGTTTTATAAACAGCGGTTGCATACTATTTACCTCTCTTTTTACCGGATATCGCCTCCGCAAGCGCAGCGGCTTCCTCCTCTGAAAGCTCTATAGCGGAAAGTCCTTCTTTTATTTCTTTCATGTACATATAATTGCCGCCTGTTGTGCTTGTGTTGTGTACTGAATTTATCAAAAAACCGTTGTCTTTTTCATCCAGCATTACAAGCACCGCACTAAGCTGTCCCCCCATCTCCCTGAATGCGTCATATTTATATACCGCCGACTTCTGATAGGCGTTTACCAGCTTTGAAAAGATTACCTTTATATCGCTGTCCGCCTTAGCCTGTGCAGTACGCAGCGCGTTAATCTGGGAAAACTTCTCCTTCATCTCGTCCTCAAGGCTCTTCGCGTCGCTTCCGACAGTAAACTCCGCCAGCCTTCTTTTAAGCGATGACAGCTTTACAAACTGAACTGCATCGAAAATAAGCAAAAGAAATATAACTCCTGCCATACCTCCGATTATATATTCCGCCTGAAATGTATATCCAAATAAATTCATCTTGTCTACCTCTTTATCCCGGAAAATAATTCTATAAGTCTTTCCAACTCGTCAACAGAATAATAATCTATCTCTATCTTACCTCTGTTCCCCGACTTTCCCTTTATTACAACCTTACTTCCGAGTATTGTCTTTAAATTTTCCTCAATATTTTTATAAGCGCTCTCCTCGGAGCCGCTCTTCTTTTCAGGCTCTTCCTTGGCTTCTGAAAGCTTTTTTACCAGCTTTTCAACCTCTCTCACGCTGAGTTTTTCATCAAATATCCTCATCGCAAGCGCCTGCTGCCTGTCCTTGTCTTCTATGGCAAGAAGCGCCCTCGCGTGTCCGCCGGAAATAATATTTTCCTCCAGCATACTCTGAACCTTGTCGGACAGTTTTAAAAGCCTAAGCGCATTGGTAATGGAGGAACGGCTCTTCGACAGCCTCTCCGCCAAGTCATCCTGCTTAAGCTTATATTCTTTTATAAGATTTTGATATGCCTTTGCTTCTTCTATAGGATTTAAGTCCTGTCTTTGTATATTTTCGATGAGAGATACTTCCATAATCTCCCTCTCGGTATATTCTCTGATTACTGCCGGTATCTTTGTAAGTCCTGCAAGCTTTGCCGCCCTGAAGCGTCTTTCGCCTGCAATAATCTCATACCTCTTGCCTCTGGCGGTAAGTATGATAGGCTGAATAACCCCATGCAGCCTGATAGACTCCGAAAGCTCCAGAAGTTCATCTTCATCAAATCTTTTACGCGGCTGATCCGCATTTGTATCTATCTGCGATATGGCTACTTCGATTAGCCCGCCTCCGCTCTGAATTTCCGTTTTTTCGCTGTCCTTTTTTTCGGGTATCATAGAGTCCAGCCCCTTACCCAAACCTTTCTTAATTGCCATTTTACGCCCTTCCTTACTATCTTATCAGTCTTTTTCTATAACCTCGTCCGCCAGATTTCTGTATCCCTCCGCCCCTGCCGACTTCGGATCGTACACATTTATAGGTAGACCATGGCTCGGCGACTCCGCAAGCCTTACATTTCGTGGAATTATTGTCTTATATATACTTTGCTTTAAAGTATCTTTCACATTTTCCACAACCTGTAAGGAGAGGTTGGTTCTTGCGTCGTACATAGTAAAAACCACACCCTCTATTTCAAGTCTGTCATTCATTCTCTGCTTTACAAGCTCTATAGTGTGTATGAGCTGACTGAGCCCCTCAAGCGCATAATATTCACATTGTATGGGAACCAGTACCGAATCTGCCGCAGTCATCGCATTTACCGTAAGAGTATTTAAGGAAGGCGGGCAGTCTATGAGTATAAAATCGTATTCATCCCGTATTTTCTCGATATTCTTTTTCAGAATATATTGCTGGTCAGGTATTCCTATGAGTTCTATTTCCGCACCGGCAAGATTTACATTTGCAGGTATGACCGAAAGCCCGTCGTATACATTTTCCACCATACATTCTTTGATGCCGCATTCTCCGAGCAAAAGCTCATATACGGTATTTTCCCGGTTATTTTTATCAATCCCGAGTCCGCTTGAAGTATTTCCCTGAGGATCTATATCAATAACCAGTACCTTTTTGCCTTTTTCCGCAATACAGGCAGACAGGTTTATCACAGTCGTGGTCTTTCCTACTCCGCCCTTTTGGTTTGCTACTGCAATTACTCTCCCCATACCATCCTCCAAATACTTCCGGTTTATCCCAAACTATGCAAATCATTTTTAATCTGTGTAGTGGATATCTCCGGAGTACGCGGCAAATATACCACTTCACAGTATTCTTTCAAAAAATCGAATTTACCCTTCCAATCATCTCCCATTACAAAGGTGTCTATCTTAAAGGTCTTTACATCGTCTATCTTTTGCTCCCAGCTTTCCTCGGGTATAACAAGATCCACATAGCGTATGCTCTCTACAAGCTGCTTTCTCTGTTCGTACGGGAAATAGCATTTTTTCCGCTTTTCCTTCCAGTTGAACTCATCCGTGGAAACCACAACTATAAGATAATCCCCATATTCTTTGGCACGCCTCAGCAAATTTACATGACCGTAATGGAATAAGTCAAAAGTTCCATAGGTTATAACTCTTTTCATCTGCGCCCCCGTCAATACATTTTAATTTACATCAAAAAATCTCTCCCAAATCATATCTGCACAGCTCCGGATCATACCTCTTGCCCTCTTCGGATTTTATTAGGCGAACTATCTCCTCTTTGCTCAATACTCCCACTATCTCCTTGTGCGTCCTGAGGTAGTATATGTCGAACATTATCTTAAATATTCTGACGGCAACCGGCAAATCCGATCCGCATACAAGTCCTTCTTCACTCTTTTCACACCATCCCTTGTTTATTCCCAAAAGCTCTTCGTTGGAAATAATACTGTTTTCGGAATGACTTATTATATCGAAAATCGTACCTGTATTTCTAAGCAGCTTCTCCGAAAATTTAAGCTCGGCAAGACTTGCTCCCTTCATCTCCCAATCTGCGCGAGGGGTTATCAGCTTGCCTATATTTATATAATTTATAAGCTGTTCAAGCTTTCTTTCCGTGGATGCATCTATATTCATCACATTTTTAACCTTGGACAGCATCTCTGAAAGCTCTTTTTTCTGCTCTATCTCCTTAGGACTTATCTCATAAAGCTTGGATACCATGTTTCCTAAGAAAATCTTCTTGTTTTCCTCTCTCATGGAAGCCTTATTCGCGTACATCCTCTCGTCGGCAAGCCTTATTATCTCGCTGAACTCGACTCCCTCATCCTTACTGTACTTTATGGCATAGCCCAGCGCAACAGACGGCTTAACCGTATCATAAGGCTCGTTATAAAGCTTTTGCCTTATTCTCTCCATAACGGACTCCATAGTTCTCTCATCCGTATTGGTAAACAATATGGCAAATTCATCTCCGCCTATTCTTGCCGCCAGATCGTTGCTTCTGCAGCTTTGCTTCAGGGCATTTGCAATCTTAACTATGAGTTCGTCGCCTTTTATATGCCCGAATACATCGTTGGTCAGCTTCAGCCCGTTTATATCCGCCATAAGATAGCCTATAGGATACTTATCCTGATTGGCACAGGTATTTTCAACCACCTCATTAAAATACTTTCGGTTTGCGACCTTTGTGATTTCATCGTAGCGCGCTCTGAAAAGTATCTCTTCTTCCCGCCTTTTTCTTGCACTTACATCTCTTGCGGAAATATATATATATTTCTGCTCCGCCATTCTAAGCTCGGTAAGAAATAACTCCGCCGCGATTTCCGTTCCGTCGCCTTTCTTTACCTGGACTTCTCTCTTCAGCGTCTTTCCCTGCTTAACTTCATCAAATATTCTGTCTACACCGTCGACAGCCGCTTCATCCTCAGCGTTTACCTTTATGATAAAATCCGAAAAGTCCCTGCCTATGACCTCCTCATCCTTTTTACAGCCTAAAAGCTTCAGACCTACATTGTTCACATCGACTATTTTCTGATTTTCGATAAGCAGTATGGCTTCGCTCGAGTGATAAAACATAGTTCTGAAATGTACTTCCGTTTCTCTCAGTTCTTCTATCAGTTCCTTAAGTTCTCTGTTTGCCTTGTTTAATTCTTCATCTCTTAATGAAAGTTCATCCAGTATGCGCCTGCTGCCCTCTACATACACCATTATTTTATAGGCTATTATTGTCGCTATAGGATATACCACCGTAAAGGTAAGCAACGGCACCAACACATCATGCCAGTCGGCACCCGAGGCTGCAAATACGGTAAAGCTTGTTATTATATTCGCTACAACGGATAAAAGTCCGAAGTTCTTTTCATTAAGCTCTTTTTTCTTTGCTTTAAGATAAAACAGCAATGCCATTTCAAATGTGTATATTGCCGCAATACCCCAAACACCTATAAGAAATTTCCCGCCAATTATAAATGTCCTTGAAATAATTGCAAATACCGATGTTATCGTAACCGTTATAGGGCCATGTACAACTGCAAGACTTAAAAATATCGGTCTTGCGCCATAGGTAACCTCGCCCAGCACTATAGGAATTGAGATGCTGTCTATAAAGATGAATATACAAAAAACTATTCCCTGTACTATCTGATTCAAAACATCTCTTTTAAACTTTTCTTTTTCAAGGAGTCTGTTCGACCGTTCTTTCAGCTTATTATCCAAAAAATGCTGTATACGCTTTGTCGAATTAAAAACCTCTCCGATTATAACGGAAATTATTACCAGTACAATTACAATACAAGCTCTTGAAATAATGTCGACTACCTGTGACATATACATCCTCTCCCTAAATCAACTTCCTCTTTAAGAACCTACATTTCAGTTTCGCACGACATCCGCCGTGCGAAACTGAAAGACATCTTAAAAGCTACAGATTTTCAATTTTAATAAGATTTGTATTGCCTGATACTCCGTTAGTCATACCACCTGTTATAATAAGCTTATCTCCATTTTTAAGTTCAAGTGTTTCTTTTGCGACTTTCTTTGCCGAGTAAAAAAGCACATCCGTTGAGTCAAAACGCTCACACATCTTAGGAATTACTCCCCATGAGAGGGCAAGCTTTCTCCATGTATTCTCGTCGGTAGTAAGGCCTATAATGTCTACCGGACCTCTGAATCTTGACACAAGTCTTGCCGTCATACCTGATATCGTGCAGGCAACTATAGCCTTTGCGTCTATATCTATAGCCATTCCGCAGGTTGCGTGTGATATGGCATCCGGATCATTTTTTATAAAAAATTCAGCCTTATGGAATCTCTTTTTGTAGTCAATGTTTTCTTCCGACTCCAACGCTATTTTAGCCATAGTCGCCGCCGCCTGAACCGGATAGTTTCCTGCCGCGGTTTCTCCCGAGAGCATGATTGCGGAAGTGCCGTCATACACCGCATTGGCAACATCCGATGCCTCCGCCCTTGTAGGACGAGGATTGTTTATCATGGATTCGAGCATCTCCGTGGCGGTTATTACTCTCTTTCCAAGCATACTGCACCTGTGTATAAGATCTTTCTGTATTGCCGGAAGCTTCTCAAAAGGTATCTCAACTCCCATATCTCCTCTGGCAACCATTATGCCGCTGCAAAGCTCGCATATCTCATCTATGTTGTCATATCCCGACTGGTTTTCAATCTTTGCTATAAGGCTTATGCCCTTGCCGCCGTTTGCCTCCAGAAATTCATGTACATCCGCCAAATCCTGTTTAACCGAAACAAATGAGCAGGCTATAAAGTCAATCTCATTTTTAATTCCGAACAGAATATCCTCTTTATCTCTTTCAGACAGGTACTCCTGTAAAATATGCTTTCCCGGGAATGCCATGCTCTTCCTGTCGGACACGACGCCTCCGCAGATTATGTCGCACTCTATCTCCGTAGCGGTGGTTCCCGTTACCCTAAATTCCAAAAGCCCGTTGTTGAGCAGTATGGTATCTCCCACTGAAAGCTCCTTGGAAAGATTTTTGTAGCTTACCGAAACCCTTGTGCAATCTCCTGTTACATCCTCTGTTGTAAATGTAAACTTATCTCCCGCCTTCAGCTCGACCTTACCGCCCTCGAATACACCGATTCTGTACTCCGGACCTTTGGTGTCAAGCATAATCGCTATAGGCAGATTAAGCTCCTCCCGCACCTTTTTAATCCTGTCAACCCTTATCTGATGCTCTTCATGAGTACCATGTGAGAAGTTAAGTCTGGCAACATTCATACCTGCCTTACATAACTCTCTTATAACTTCTTCACTCTCGCTTGCAGGGCCAATAGTACAAATAATCTTAGTTTTTCGCATTCTTTCACTCTCGCTTTCTTTTAATTATCTATTTTTTACACATAAGAGCCTACAACCGGATTCAAATCCCGAGTACCGCCGAAGCTACCGCAAAGTATACCGTAAGCGATACGGCATCCACTATTGTCGTAATCAACGGACTTGCCATAACAGCGGGATCGAAGCCTATTCTCTCTGCTATAAGCGGCAGAATACAGCCTATGAATTTTGCAAATATTACCACCACCGCCAAAGTCACGCATACTATAAGTGCCATAGAAACAGCCAGCTCATCTATAAAGATAAGTTTCAAAAAATTTGCCGCAGAAAGCGTAATACCGCACAGTACCGCAACTCTTATCTCATTCCATATTACCTTAAATATCTCCCTGAATTCAATCTCCCCGATTGAAAGACCTCGTATTACCGAAACGCTCGTCTGTGAGCCCGCATTACCTCCGGTATTCATAAGCATGGGGATGTATGCCGTAAGCATAACATAGGACGCAAGCACCTTTTCATAGCTTGTTATTATTGTTCCCGTAAACGTTGCCGAAATCATAAGCAGCAACAGCCAGGGCATCCTCTTCTTGTATGTTTCAAATATTGTCATCTTAAAATACGGCTTGTCCGTCGGCAAAATAGCCGCCATCTTTTCGATATCCTCGGTAGCCTCTTCCTGGAGAATATCTACCACGTCGTCCACCGTGATTATACCCACCATGCGATTTTCATTATCCACTACAGGCATAGCCACAAAGCCGTATTTCTGTATGGCAAGCGCCGCCTCCTCCTGGTCGGTATGTGTGTTTACACTGATTACCTTAGTGTCCATAATGTCGCCTATAAGCTCATCCGGATTTTTTATCAGCAATCGCCTGAGTGCAACAATCCCTCTCAGTATTCTGTGATTGTCGACTACATAGCATATATTTATAGTTTCCGTATCAAGTCCTTTGCGCCTGATTCTCATTATGGCGTCCTCGACCGTCATCTGTTCCCTTAAATCTACAAACTCCACTGTCATTATGCTTCCTGCCGAGTCCTCAGGGTATCTCAACAGGTGATTTATATCAGCCCTTGTTTCGGGGCTTGCATTGGCAAGTATCTTCTTTACCACATTTGCAGGCATTTCTTCCAAAAGGTCGGTAGCGTCATCCGCCATAAGATTATCTATGATGTTTGAGGCTTCATGCTCCGACATAGAGGAGATGATGTACTGCTGGTCATCTATTTCCAGATTGGCAAATACATCTGCCGCCATGTCCTTGGGAAGTATTCTGAAAAGTCTGAGCGAGTCTTCATCTTTCATCTCATCCATCACAAATGCGATGTCAACCACATTCATTTCTTCCATCTTTCTTCGCAATGCCTTATATTCTTTGTTTTTAAGGAGAGCCTCCAGTTCCTCCCTGTAGTTTTCTTCTAAAATGTCTTCCAAAGGTTCTCCCCCCCCTCCGATTTTTTCTCAAATTAAAACAAACTTTCCGAGAAGCATACAGCCACATCGGCGGATGGTCATTAAAAACAGCCTAGATAATTATTCCTGCAAGATGATCCATCTCATGTTCTATTATTTCCGCAATATACCCGCTGTAAAGCTTTACATGCTTCTTGAAGTCTTCATCAAAGTATTCAAGCGTGATATTCCTGTGTCTTATCGCCTTTCTCTCTCCCTCAAGGCACATGCAGCCCTCCTCGGTTTCATAAGCGCCGCTCTTTTTAATTATCCTCGGGTTAAGCATAACGGTCATAACATCGGAATTTTCAGGCTTTATCGCAATTACAGCCTTATTCACTCCTATCATATTTGCCGACATACCTACACACTCCTCCGCATGTGCTTCCAGAGTGTCTTTTAAATCCTGTATAACTTCCTTATCCTCACTTGTGACAGGCTCCGACTTCAATCTTAAAAAAAACTGATCCTTAACTAATTCTTTTACCATATATTAAACCTGCCCCTACTCTAGCCTTTCAAAACTTCTTTTACAGTTTTAACCAAATTTTCCACAGTAAAGCCGAACTTTTCAAAAAGCACTTCCGCAGGAGCACTCGCACCGAATCTGTCAAGGCACAGCGTCTTTCCGTCAAGGCCTACATATTTGCCCCAACCGAATTCCGACAGCGCTTCTACCGCAACTCTGGCTCTCACGCTCTTAGGAAGAACCTTTTCCTTGTACTCTTCGGACTGTTTTTCAAATATATCCATACAAGGCATCGATACCACCCTTACATCGACCCCCTCCGCTTTGAGCACTTTTTTCGCCTCTACTGCAAGGCTTACCTCGGAGCCGCTTGCAATAATTATGGCATCCGGCTTTTCTCCCGCCGCATCATCTACCACATAACCTCCCTTTAAAGCCTCCTTGCTTGAGCCTGCAAGCTGCGGAAGATTTTGTCTTGTAAGCACCAGAGCAGTAGGCGTTTTCTCTGAGGTAACCGCGCTGTACCAGGCTGCCGCCACCTCCGTAGCATCCGCAGGACGAAATACATTGAAATTAGGCATAGACCTGAACTCCGCGAGCTGTTCCACAGGCTCGTGTGTAGGTCCGTCCTCGCCTACACCTATGGAATCGTGCGTAAGTATAAATGTAAGAGGAATTTCCATAAGCGATGACAACCTTGCCATAGGCTTTACATAGTCGGCAAACACAAAAAATGTGGACACATAAGCCTTAAGCCCATGTAACAGAAGTCCGTTTCCTATACCCGTCATCGCAAGTTCTCTTACACCGAAATGTACATTTCTTCCTGCATAATTGTCCGCCGAGAAATCTCCTGCGCCGTTCATATAACTCTTGTTTGAAGGAGCAAGATCCGCCGAGCCGCCGAAAAGCCCCGGCAGTTTGGCTGCAAGCTTGTTAAGTGTCTTACCCGAAAGATTTCTTGTAGCGTCCGCTTTATCTTCATAACTCCAGAACTCTTCGTCATCTATAAGCTTATCCGCACCGGCATTTGACTTAAGCTCTTTCCAAAGCTCTGCCATCTCAGGATACTTGCCCAGATACTCCGTTAAGAGTACATTCCACTCCTCTTCCTTCTTTGCAAGAGCCTCCGTCTTCTCTCTGTAATGACTGTAAATCTCATCCGGAACATAAAACGGCTCTGTGCTCTCCCAGCCGAAGCCCTTCTTCATGTTCTCTATATCCTGAGCTCCGAGCGGCGCTCCATGTGTGTCCGCCGAGCCTGCCTTAACCGAGCCGAAGCCTATAGTCGTGTTTATCTTAATGAGGGAAGGTCTGCTCTTATCCGCCTTCGCCTCTTCTATCGCCTTTCCTATCTCTTCAAGGTTGTTTCCGTCATTAACTTCAATTACCTGAAATCCCATAGCCTTAAATCTGGCCGGCACATCCTCGGTAAAAGCAATATCCGTGCTTCCCTCTATGGTAATTCTGTTGGAGTCGTAAAGGACTATAAGCTTGCCGAGCTTCAGCGTTCCTGCAAGAGAAAATGCCTCATAGTTTATTCCTTCCATAAGACAACCGTCGCCGCCTAAGGCATAGGTGTAGTGGTCTACTACCGGATATCCCTCTTTGTTGAATCTTGCGGCAAGATGAGCCTCCGCCATCGCCATTCCGACCGCCATCGCCATTCCTGCACCGAGCGGCCCTGTAGACGCCTCAACTCCGACCGTTACACCATACTCGGGATGTCCCGGTGTCTTGGACTCCCATTGACGAAAATTCTTCATATCTTCAAGTGTAAGCCCGTAGCCGAACAGATGTAAAAGCGAGTACAGCAATGTGGAGCCGTGACCGCCTGAAAGCACAAATCTGTCCCTGTTTTCCCAGTTAGGGTTTTTAGGATTGTGGCTCATGTGATTTGCCCAAAGTTCATACCCTATAGCCGCCGCACCCAAAGGAAACCCCGGATGTCCCGAATTTGCCTTCTGTACTGCGTCCGCCGCAAGCACCCTTATAGCGTTTACCGACATATTTTCAATGTTACTGCTCATAATATCCTCCTGACTTATCTGTTAAGTATCAGCTCTTCTGCATAAGGGAGCTGCTCAATCCAGGTGCAAAACTCATGCCACTCTTCAAGCTTATGGCTTCTTCTTGCATAATACATGCCCGACAGGGTTTCATAGTTCATCGAGCAGGTTCTAAGCTGATTGTAGCTGCTCGGAAGAAGCTGTATAAGGTCATACCAGTAAGTCTTATCTTTTGTTTCCAGATATTTGCCCCTTACCTCCTCCATGTAGTTTACAAGAAGCATAAACTGCTCTTTTGATTTTTCCGTCATGTGATCCGTGGAAAAATCTCCTTCTTCAAACTGCTTGCTGTGTATCTTGTGCATAGTGCTGGTGGAATTCGCTACCGTACCTACCTTGTATGTGTCGTACTCCTTCCACCAGTACAGCGGAGCTGTGATATCTACGGAAACAAAAATCTGTCTTATAAATTTTCTATGGTCAGGCCCCGCCTTTGCAAGCCTCTTTGCCAAATCCAAATCATTCGGTCCGAGCACATATTCTCCCCCGTCGTAGCAACTGTCGCCTCTTTCCCAAGAGTTCATGGGATTTCTTGCTCCCCTCATGGCATTTTCAAGATTCATCACCGATGTTCTCTCCAGTTTTATCATAATTCACCTTCCCGGACTAATCCTCTTTCTTAAAATAATACATATTTACCCTCAAATGCGGCTGAATATTTCCGTCACGAATCAAAATCAAACCGAGGTTAAATACCCCTCAAGTTTACCACATAAACAGGCTATATATCAAGGGTTAAAGTGCATAAGTAAAGTAAGGTAAAATTGCCTTGATATAAGCAGATTTTTGCCTTATAATGAAAGAAATTACTACATTGACGGGGGATAACATGAAAAAAAATAAAATTATTCCATTTTCGTTATTATTTATTGCGCTTATTTTTTTGGAGCTTTTCTGTATAGTGAGGTATTCCGATATTTTCTATTTCCCTCTGGCGGTCGGGGGAACTCTGCTCGGCTCCGCATATCTCCTGTTCAGCGAGATACAATCCGGCATAAAATCTTTTTTTGCAGACAGGGAAAAGCCTCCCGTTCCCGATGAGGCTGCAATTGCCGAAAAAGAAGAGGCTGTTAAGCTTGCAAAAGCATCTTATGTGCTTGAAAAGAGAATATTAAATCTTCTTGAAGAGCGTGTGCTTATGCCTGAGGAAAATATGGAGAACCTCGGCTCTCTGAAGGATGATTTGGTGCGCGCGGTAAAAGCCTCCATAAAGTATGAAAGAGATAATACCAAGCATCTGGCTGATACTCTGCTTAAAACCTCGGGACTTACCGAGCTCGGCAGACTTGACAGAGAGCTTATAAGCATAAAGGCTGTACTTGAAGAGATTAAAAACAGGGGAGTTTCCGCTTCTTCCGGAGATGTTTCCGCCGGTATAAATGCTGATGATTTAGGTCAGATTTTATCAAAATTCGATTCCATCTCTTCGAACATGCAAAACAGTCAGGCAACTCTCGAAGCCATAAGCGAGCAATTAAAATCACTTGCGGAAACGGCAGCATCCGCTCCGCTGCATTTTGAACAATCTTCGGCTTATGGCGGCTTTGTCGATAATGATAATAATGAAACTATAGCGGAGGTTATGGAAGAGCCTGCCGTTGAAATTGAAAATGAACCTGCCATAGGGGTTATGCCTGAACCTGTAGCGGAAATATTTGAAGAGCCCGTTGTAGCGGCTGTCAACGAGCCCGCTCCTGCCCCTGCTCCCGTAGCGGATGATCCTAACAAGAAAATGAGTCCTGACGATATTGCGGCTCTCTTTGCCGCCGCTTCCGAGCCTGCTCCTGTCAGCGAGCCCGCCCCTGCTCCCGCAGCGGACGATCCTAACAAGAAAATGAGTCCTGACGATATTGCGGCTCTCTTTG
>JBHADN010000213.1:0-4728 GCA_041855085.1 Catonella sp. | reverse complement strand
CAGGGCTGCAAGCCGTTCCTCTTTTGTACCTTTCCCCTGCGACATCTTTCTGCTGAAATACCTCGCCGCATCCAAGCCCTTTTTTATACTTTCCTGATACCCGTTTTTTCTGTTATTATAATAATTCTTCATAATATCCTCTATCCTCATCCTTGAAAACATTGAAAATTATTCTCTCCATTGCTCCTAGATGCTCTGAATTCCATTTCGACACCGTATCTACTGCAATCTCCGCCGCTCTCCTGCCCGGGAAATTGAAAACTCCTGTGGATATACAGCAGAATGCCACACTTTTTAAACCGTTTTCCGCACACATATCCAGTACATTTTTATAACAGTTCTCCAAGTCTTTTTCCAGTTCCGGCGTAAGTTTTTCCGCCACTATAGGGCCTACCACATGTATTACTTTCCTTGCAGGAAGATTGTAGGCTTCCGTGAGCATAGGTACTGCCGTCGGCTGTGTGTAGTGCTTTCCGTATTTTTCTCTCAGTCTCTCCATATTCAGGCTGCATTCTTCTCTAAGCTGTACTCCTGAATATGTGTGTATGCAATTATCTATACAAGTATGCATAGGTATGAAACAGCCGAGCATTTGAGCATTTGCCGCATTGACTACAGCATCCGCCCTGAGCCTTGTAATATCTCCCTGCCAGATGGAAAGGTTTTCTCTTACAACGGGAATGTCCGAAAGCTCCACAATACCCTTTTCTTCCGCGCAGGCGGTAAGGTATTCATCCTGTATCTTTATTACTGAAACGGGCATTTTTTTAGGCAGACGCACATTCATAAGAGAGCGTAAAATCTTATGTTTTCCCTCTATGTCTTCGGGAATTTTTATATCCTCATAACCGTCCGATTCAGCCTTGAACTCTTCCAGTAAATAATTCAACCGCCGTTCCTGAATTGCATTTCTATCCATAGTTTACCTCTTTCCGCTGCAGCCTGAAATTTGTGAAAGTTTTTGTTGTAATGAGACCAATTACATCTAAAACGATAGTAACACAAGTTTGTTGTAGTGTCAATAGTTACATTTGTGTTTATGGCATAAATCTTATTTTCTTACCAATAAAAAAACGAAGAGCCGCAAGCGACTCTCCGTTTTCATCTTAAGTTTCAGTGCATCTCCGCCAATTCCGCATGAACCGTTTTAAATACGGATTTCCCTGCCTATACCGAATGAGTATATAATCTTCTCGTCCACCTCTCTTTTTGTAACCCTGCGCAGTGCCTCAGCATAGCTGTCCAACTGTCCTCCATATCTGTCCGCAAGCTCCTTCGCCGCTTCTTTTCCGAATACTCTGTCGGTCTTGTAGTCAATGAGAACTACTCTTTCGCCCTCTACAAACCAGGCGTCTATGATACCCTGGATAAGCACCGTTTCTCTGCCCTCGGACATTTCCACATCTTCTCCCATAACGAAAGGCACTTCTCGGTAAAGCTTTCCCCTATCATTTGCCCTGCACATGCGCTCATAAAGACCGGATTTAAAAAATTCTGTAAATTGCTCTACATCTATGCTTTTATACTCCGCCTCGGTAAGCTTTTTGTCAATTCTCCGCTTTGCGAGGTACTCCTTGAACTCCGCCTCTCCGTAGCCTATCTCAAACGGAATCCTGCTTAGTATCCGGTGATACAGAGTTCCCCTTGCCGAGCCGGATATCTCCGTGCTCTTCTCTTCTATAAATTCCGGGATATACTCCTCTTTATCGCGAATTACACTACTTTCCTGATAGCTTGCCTCTCCTGCTTCCTCTTCTGAAAGCCGCAGTCTTTTCAGCTCCGTGACTGATTGTTTGGCTTTTAACAAAGTTGCTCCCATAAACGGATAGCTGTAGGAAAGTTCATTTTTTATAATTCTGTGAGCTGCCGCATATTCTTCAAGTTCCGGTAGATTTACAATGAGTTTTTTTATGTCATTTTCCACTACCTCTTTCTTCGCCATATCCTCCGTTACGCCCTTTATCAAATCCTCGGCAGTTCTTATGCAAAGCTTCACTTTGCCTTTTTTCATCTCTTCTAAAAGTGCGGGAAGCGCTAAGTCCAACAGGCTGTTTGCCTTTATGAGCGAGATGTAGTTTTGTTTGTCGTTATAATAATTCTCCAATTTCTCCGCAACCGATGAAATTCCCGCAGTAAGTACCAGCTTTTGCTCCGCCCTCGTCATAGCCACATAGAGCAGTCTTATTTCCTCTGCAAGACTGTCAAGGCGCAGCTTTCTCGCTATCATCCTTTTTATAGCCGTAGTTTTCTTTTCTCTGGTTTCTATATTAAAACAATCAACGCCTATTCCGTAGTCCGTATGTATAACCATGCTTGCCCTTGAATCCTGATTGTTCATACTTTTAGCCATACCGCTTATAAAAACCGCAGGAAACTGTAAACCCTTGCTCTTATGTATGCTCATTATCCTTACAGCATCCGCGCCCTCTGCCGCTCCTGCCTCTCCAAAATCCGCATCGTACTTTCTGAGTTTTTCGATATAGCGTATAAAATGTACCACTCCGTAAAGAGAGGTTGCTTCATACGCCTTTGCCTTTATCACAAGCATTTCCAGATTTGCCGCCCTGGTTTCCCCTGCAGACATAGCCGCTGCGTAATTATAAAAATTGGTTTCTTCCAAAAGTTTGTTTATAAACTCATGTACCGGTGTGTATATCATCTCTTTTCTTTTTTGAGAAATCCAGTCAACAAACCTGCCGCATCTTTCATCACCCGACACAAGCAGCATTTCCCATAAAGAAAGGTCGTTATTATTTTCCGCCTCCCTTACAGCCGAGCGAAACTCTGCAAGGTCTTTCTCGTCAAAACCGCCTATAGGAGAAAGCAGAACTGCCGCAAGAGGTATATCCTGTCTTGGATTATCCAGTATCGTAAGCAGCGCAAGCATAACCTGTACCTCCCATGCGGAGAAATATCCGCTGCTCGACTCGCAGATTGCTGGTATTCCTTCTGCCGTGAGAATTCTTCTGAAGCTTTCCGACCAGCCTGTATTTGTTCTCAAAAGTATTGCCACATCCTTATAGCCGTACCCCTCTTTTTTAAGTTCCTTTATCCTGTGAGCCACGGTATACGCTTCGAGTTCCACATCACTTAAGGCTTGCAGTTCCTCTGGTACTTCGCTGTCCTTGTCATATATAAGCACCTCCGTACTTAAATCTCTGTCCTCAGCCGTGTCATCTCTTCCCTTTACCAGCCTTGCCGCCTCGTCATACTCTATATCTCCGACAGCCTTAGTCATTATGCGCTCAAACACGGCATTTACACTGTCTATTACTTCCGTGCCGCTGCGGAAGTTTTTATGAAGGTCTATTCTTCTGCCTGAATTTCCACCGTCGTATTTATTATATTTTTCTATAAACAGCTCCGGTCTTGCCTGTCTGAACTTATATATACTCTGCTTTACATCTCCCACCATAAAAATATTGGACTTTCCGTCCTCCGTCCTTGCTATGGCTGTAAGTATTCTTTCCTGCAGAAGATTAGAGTCCTGATATTCATCTATCATTATCTCTGCAAAATGTTCTCTGTAAGTCCTTGCCGCCTCGCTCGGCTGTCCGCTCTCATCCAGAAGTACCTTTATAGCCATGTGCGCCCAGTCGGAAATATCCGCTATATTTCTTCTCTTTTTTTCTTCTCTGTATGCCGTATCAAACTTTTTCACAAGTCCTATAAGCTCTTTTACAGCCCTGCCTGAAATTTCTTTGGAAGCCTCTCCGTCTTCCATACTCTCATAAAAAAAGTCCTCTCTTAGGCTTTCAAGCCCCTTTTTATAGCTGTCACGCAGATCCTTCGCACGATTTTTCTTACTCTCATCTATTTCTACATCTTTAGGCTTTTTTCTGGAAAGCGTTTCAAAGGATATTCCCGAAAGCTTCGCAAAAAGCCCGTCATAGCTGTCAAGGCTTATCAGGCTTTCAAAAAACTCTACATCGGAAATTCCCGCACTTTCATATTGAACCGGTCCTCCCGCCTCCCTTGTAAGTGCCAGAAACTCCCTTGCTCCTCTCAAAAACTCACTTAACACGCTTCCTGCATATTCCGTAATCATACGCTCCATAACCGAGTCTTTAAAAGGACTGTCGATATCCGTTAAAATTTTATCAAACCATCCGTTCTTATCCGGAAGGCTCTCGGAAAATCTGTACAACTGCATAATAAGCTCTTCCAATACGGCATCAGACTTACCCCTTGCGAAATATTCCACAAAATTTATAAATTCTGTCCGCTTATCTTCATATTCATTTTCCAAAAGCTCGTCTATTACCTTTTTGCGTATAATAATTCCCTCGGTATCATCTATGGTTCTGACACCCGGATCTATATCCGCTTCCCTGAAGTTCTCCATTACCACTCTTCTGCAAAAGCTGTCTATGGTGCTTATATTTGCCTCGCCCAAAAGTGCGGACTGCCTTATAAGCCTTGCTGCCGATTCTGACGACGGCGCAGCGGAAAGCACCTCCTCCATCCGTTTGGACAAGGCTTCCGCTATTCTCTCTTTCATTTCTCCCGCCGCATCCCTTGTAAATGTTACAACCAGCAGCTCATCAATCCCTACAGGCTCTTTTTCGTCAAAAAGTCTGCCCATTATCCGCTCTACGAGAACTGCCGTCTTACCCGAGCCTGCCGAGGCGGAAACAAGGAGATTTCCTCCCCTGTGCCTTATAACTTCCGTCTGTTCCTTAGTCCACTCTTTCTTCATCCGTACCCCCAAGTTTTGTTTCAAGGTTG
>JBHADN010000212.1:0-3370 GCA_041855085.1 Catonella sp. | reverse complement strand
GAAGATCCTGTGATAGACTATATATCAAGGCTTGCAAAAATTCAGGAGAAGGTCAAAGATAAGATATTTATTGTGCCGAGAATATATACTAACAAGCCGAGAACGGTGGGCACCGGATACAAGGGGATGCTGCACCAGCCGGATCCCGAGAAGGGCGAGGATATGCTGAAGGGAGTAATTGCTATCAGAAATCTTCACATAAGGGCAATAAAAGAAACAGGCTTTACCTGTGCGGATGAAATGCTTTATCCTGAAAATCACAGATATCTTTCGGATGTACTTGCTTATGTGGCAATAGGTGCCAGATCATCCGAAAATCAGGGGCACAGACTTACCGCCTCGGGAATCGAGGGAGCGGTCGGCATAAAAAATCCTACGGCGGGAGATTTAACGGTTATGATGAATTCCGTCGTTGCGGCACAAAGCGCCCATACTTTCCTTTACAGGGGATGGGAGGTGGAGTCTACAGGAAATCCTCTTGCTCATACCATACTTAGGGGAGCGGTAGACAGGTACGGAAGAAGCATAGCGAATTATCATTATGAGGACTTACACGAAGTTGTAAGGCTTTACGAAGAGAGAAATCTTGCAAATCCTGCCATAATTGTGGATACAAACCATGCAAACTCAGGAAAGCAGTATCTTGAGCAGATAAGAATAAGCAAGGATGTGCTTCACAGCAGAAAGATGTCGGGAGATATAAAGAAGATAGTGAAAGGCCTTATGATAGAAAGCTATATAGAAGACGGATGCCAAAAAGAAAATGAGCATACCTACGGAAAATCCATCACAGATCCTTGTCTTGGTTTTGAAAAGACGGAGAAACTGTTGTACGATTTGGCAGAGGAATGGTAGAGATGTAAAACCGCCGGTTCAGCCGGTGGTTTTGCTTTATGATTTAAGCATTATTATCAAGGAGAATGTATATGCTGATAAGAACAGCTACAATAGAAGATCTGGAGTCGGTAACGGAGGTTGAAAGAAGCTGCTTTCCAAGTACCGAGGCGGCGACAGAAGAAATATTTGCAGAAAGATTGAGATGCTACGGTAATCACTTTCTGCTTATGTTTGACGGGAATAAACTGATTTCATTTGTAGACGGTCTTGTGACGGATGAAAGAGATTTGACGGACAGCATGTTTGAAAATGCGGATATGCATAATGAGAATGGCGACTGGCAGATGATTTTCGGAGTAAACACCCTTCCGGAGTATAGAAACAGAGGCTATGCGGGGCAACTGCTCCAAAGAATGATAGAAGAGGCAAGAAAGCGGGGAAGAAAGGGTGTCGTGCTTACCTGTAAGCCGAAGTTGGTAGGATATTATGCAAAATTCGGGTTTGCAGACGAAGGAATTACAGACAAGTCTTCCCATGGGGGAGAAATATGGCATCAAATGAGGATTGTATTTTAGGAGGCAAATATGAAGAATGACTACAGGCCTGTGATACATTTTACGGCAGAGAAAAATTGGATAAACGACCCGAACGGAACGGTGTATATAAATGGAGAATATCATCTCTTCTTTCAGCACTATCCGCATGGAAATGAGTGGGGGCCTATGTACTGGGGACATGCGGTTTCTGCGGATTTGCTGCATTGGGAGCATAAACCGATTGCGCTTTCTCCGGACAGTCTGGGTTATATATTTTCAGGTTCGGCGGTACTTGATAAAGAAAATGTGTCGGGCTTCGGAACGGCAGAAAAACCGCCTCTTGTAGTATTCTATACAAACCATGATGGAGATACTGCAAAAGAAGTGCAGAGTATAGCCTACAGTACGGACTATGAGAATTTTAAGAAGTATGAGAAAAATCCCGTAGTGGTGAGTGAGAGCAAAAAGGACTTCCGAGATCCGAAGGTGTTTTACAATCCTGTAAGAAACGGCTATAGTATGGCTTTGGCGGCAGGAAACGAAATAGAATTTTATTTTAGTGCCAATCTTAAAGACTGGGAAAAGACAGGAACTTTCGAAGCGGGGATACATGGATTCGGCGGCACCTGTGAATGTCCGGACTTGCTGTGCTTTGACAGCGAGGAGGGGCAAAAATGGGTACTTTTAATGAGTATGCTCCTGCCCGAAGATAAGGTAGGCAAACCTCTTTGTGAGGGCGGATATTTTATGCGACATGTAATGCAGTACTATATAGGAGAATTTGACGGAGATACATTTAGAGATACCGTAAGAAACGAAGTGCCTCTCTTACCGGATTTCGGGCCGGATAATTATGCCGCGGTAAGCTTCAGCAATCTGGAAGAAAAGATAATAATAGGATGGGGAGAGAACTGGGCTTATGCGGGAGATACTCCAAGTACAGCTTTTAGAGGCAAGATGACTCTGGCAAGAAGTCTTGACTTGATAAAAACCGAACAGGGTTTCAGACTGAGTGCCAAACCTTGCGGGCTTGAGAGGTACAGAGTATGCGGAGAGGAAATAAAAGACGGTTACGAGCTTGAAACCTCGGTATTCGGAATCAGGGCTGAGGGTAAGGGAAAGATAAGGTTGTATAATGAAAACGGGGAAGAGCTGTCGGTTGAAATAGGAAATGAGAGCATATCGCTTGACAGAAGCAGGGCAGGCAGAAAAGATTTTAATGAAAAATTTGCAAAAGAGGAGTGCGAAAAATTTACCGCCCCCCTATTTACAAAAGAGGGCTGTAAGGCTGAAATCATCTTTGATACTGCATTTATAGAAGTATTTGCAGAGGACGGCTTAATAGCTATGTCAGCCTCGGTATATCCCGAAAAGCCTTATAGCAGGATAGGCGCGGACGGAGATATAAGGCTCCGGTTTTATAGGATAGAATAGGAGGATTACTGCTTCTGCCCGTATGTGAAGTCCTTTAGGCAGGAGGGAGAATATTTGAGAAGGTATCGGCAGAGGCGGTACCTTTTTTCATGTAATAGGGAATTCAGGCGCGGAGAGCCGCAAGCGGCACGGTGTTTTATGGGAGATGAAGTGGGTTTTAGAAATTTTTTTAATTTATATAAAAGAGGTTGACAGAAGTGTGAAAACGTGATATTGTATTAAGCAAGTAATACAGCAATACGATAGTACGGAGATACAGATGTGAAATTAAAATCATAAGGAGGTTAAAATGGCTTGGGAACTGGACGAAGGACGCCCTATCTATCCGCAGTTGATGGATGAGATAAGGTTTAGAATAATTACGGAAGTGTACAAGGCGGGAGATAAGATACCGTCGGTAAGAGAGCTGGCTGTAGAAGCGAAAGTAAATGCAAATACGATGCAGAAAGCTTTGACGGAACTGGAAAGAGAGGGGCTGGTATTTACAAGCAGAAGTACCGGAAGGACGGTAACGGAAGACACCGAAAAGATAAGACTGATAAGAAAAGAAATCGCGGAAAAAG
>JBHADN010000211.1:0-3342 GCA_041855085.1 Catonella sp. | reverse complement strand
CTATCTGCAGTTCCATGATTTCTTCCATCTTTTTCAATCTGTACTTAGCTGTATTGTAGTGTATGTAATTATTTTCAGAAGCCTTTGTAAGACTCCAGTTTGCATTTATGAGTTCCTTTAAAAACGCATAATATTCGGTTTCATTTTTCCCGTCATAGTCTATTATTCTTCTTATGGGGCTCATAAGCTCCCCTGTAAGCATGTCCTTGCTGACGGCTTTATTTAATACGGAGAACAGTTCAAGATCCTTGTACTCGTGTATAAGCCCGAGTCCCAACATACCTCTGCCTACCCTTATAGCCTCTCTCGCTTCCTTATAGGAAACGGGCACATCGAATATATTGTCAACCGTTCTTCCCAAGCCAACAGTATAGGTAAATCCGTACTCCGTTTCAGAGGTCTTCATTACCTTTGAGAAAACTGCTTCCCTATTTTTCTTATATGCCGCATTAGCTTCAAACAAAAATATAATGCTGTCGCTGTTCTGATAATTGTAAAATATCAAATCCGCATCCAAAAAAGCCTTTTTAAGACCTCTGAACATCTTTTCCTTTACAATCTCAACCTCTTTCCCGTTCCCGTCCAAATCTACGGTTTTTTTCTTAAATTCATCAAGGTCGAATATGACCACAGCGGCATGTTCTTTTATATCCCAGCCGTTCAGCCTGTTTCTTATGTTAAATTCCTCCCTGGTTTTGAGGTTGCCGGTACAGATATCAAGTACAAACTCCTGTTTTAAATCCTTCTCTTCTATCTCTACCGAGATTTTCTCCTTGTTCATAAGGAGAATTACATTGCCGGCACTCTTTACCGCTTCTTTCTCCTCTTCCGAAAGTGCCTTTTCAGGCAGATTGAATACAAACTTGCCTACCAAATCATTTTTAAACCTGATTTCATATTCGTAAGCGTTCTTCTTTGCAATCCTCCGCTCCTTACGCCTTAACTTTGATTTTTTAACATTATTTACATAATTATAATAAACAAAACCATGTCCAAGCACTTCAAGCATATAATCTAAAATATCATCCTCATTATGCCCGTTTATCCCAAGCTCTACAAATTCAGCTATCATATTTTTTTCAGCTATCATCCTGAACCCCTAAGTTTAATATTTAATAATATCACTCCTTAGATTTTAACAGAATTATTCATTTATAACAAGGTTTAATCTAATTAAACACAAATTATTCATGAAGGGCTGTAACTCCCTCGGATAGACCGTGTACACAGGCTGAGGCGACTCAGTATATACTCGGGGAGCAAATTATAACGATGGCGGTTTGTAAAATCGGGGATTATTGATACAGTTGAATGCGAGTTGACTATATTGTATATCGCGCACAATTTAATTGCGTGCAATTTTAGTTAAAACGTCAATAGCTTTTATTTCCGATAAATGATATCATCAATGTATCAAAAAACATAGCTTTAACTTTAAGGAGGATTTTATGGGCGTTTATGATTTTAGTGTTAAAAATGTAGAAAATGATTCGGTATCACTTTCAGAGTACAAAGGAAAGGTGCTGCTTATAGTAAATATCGCTACAGGCTGCGGTCTTACTCCTCAGCTTGAAGACCTTGAAAAGATATATAAGAAGTATAACAGTGAAGGCTTTGAAATAATCGGTTTCCCTTGCGGACAGTTCCTTGACCAGAATCCTGAGGACGGAAAAGAAACAGTTAAGTTCTGTATGGTAAATTACGGGGTTACTTTTGAAAATTACCAGAAGATAGATGTAAACGGACCGAACGCGGATCCTCTTTTTGTATATCTTAAAGAGCAGAAGCCTGACGACAAGACAAATGCAGCTTCGGCAGGACTTCTTGAGAAACTTGCTTCTCTCGGTCAGGTATTTCCGGGAAGCGAAATCAACTGGAACTTCACAAAATTCCTTGTTGACAGAGAAGGAAATGTTGTTGAGAGATTTTCTCCTACCTACGCGGGAGAGGAACTTGAGGCTGAAATTAAAAAAGCTTTATAAAGGACTTTTTCTCTTAAGGCTGTCCAAACGGACAGCCTTATTTTTGTACTTAATAGCAAACTGCGGATTTGCCGTTTTTATCCTTATAAACCGCCTTTACTTCATTATCTCATCTATCGAAGCCTGACATGCCCGCCTCAGTCCCTCTCTTTCGAGTGCGGTAACCCCTTTTATGGTGCTTCCTCCCGGAGAGCATACCCGGTCTTTTAATACAGCCGGGTGCTCTCCTGTTTCAAGCTGGAGCTTAGCCGAGCCGAGCAGAGTTGCAGAAACCATCTTATAAGCGGTATCCCTCGGCAAGCCGTACTTTACGCCCGCATCGGCGTAGGCTTCTATAAATAAATCCGCAAAGGCGGGACCGCAGCCCGATATAGCTCCGCCTATTCCCATAAGCTTTGACGGAAGCTCTATCACGAGCCCCGTACTTTTAAATAGCTTCATAATGAATTCTCTCTCCTCTGCGAGCAGAGAATTTTTTTCTTCAAACAGCAGTACCCCGCTTCCTGTGAGCGCAGGGGTGTTAGGCATTACAAACTGTATACGCACATCCTCTCCCAGTTCCCTGCAATACCTGTCAAAATCCCAGCCCAGAGCTATGGAAACCAGAGCCTTTCCCTTTAACAATTCCTTGGCTTCACTAATAACCTTACTTACCTGATCCGGCTTGCATGCCATAATAGCAATATCCGCATTTTCAATCAGCTCTGCAAGCGAGTCCGCCGCTGTAAATCCAAGTTCCGCCGCGTTTTTTTCAAGCAAAGATTTATTCGTGTCAAAAGCAAATATCTCCGACCTGTCTATTTTTCCCGAGCCTATAAAGCCTGTGAGCAAAGCCTTGCCCATATTGCCTGCTCCTATAAAACCAATCTTCATATAACACCTGCTTCTATTTTATTATTTTTTCAAGTCTTTCGCGTACAGCAAGTATAAACTCCTTTGTGCCGAGCGACTTTACATTTTTAAGAGTGCTGATTTCCGCAAGATCCTTTGTCATAAGGCCGCTCTCAACCGTATCTATAACCGCTTTTTCAAGACTCCTGCCAAAATCGGCAAGCTCCCTTATGCCGTCAAGCTCTCCCCTTTTCTTGAGTGCACCGCTCCATGCGAATATGGTAGCTATGGAATTTGTAGAAGTCCTCTCGCCTTTGAGGTGCTTATAGTAATGCCTCTGCACCGTTCCATGTGCCGCCTCATATTCCCATACACCGCTAGGAGATACGAGCACCGAGGTCATCATGGAAAGTGAGCCGAAAGCGGTAGCAAGCATGTCGCTCATAACATCTCCGTCATAATTTTTGCATGCCCAGAGAAATCCCCCGTCGGACCTTATGACTCTTGCAACGGCATCGTCAATAAGGGT
>JBHADN010000210.1:0-6480 GCA_041855085.1 Catonella sp. | reverse complement strand
TTTGCCCAGTTTTTAATCTGATCCTCCAGAACTTCCCTTGTGCGCTCCGAAAGTTCCTCTCTTCCGTCTTCATAACTTATCAGAACCGCCTCAGGTATAAGACTCTGCAGCGCCTGCTTATTTGTCGAAGGTGTAAAGATTTTTACAAGTCCCGCTCCGTATCTGTAGGCTGCAAGAGCGGAGAGATATGCCGCTCCGCACATATCTTCCGATCCGCCTACAATAAACACCTTGCCGAAATCGCCTTTGTTGGAATAGTCCTTTCTGGGCGGTAAAAGAGCCGCTAAATCCTTATTCTCGAAAGCAATTGCAGGGAAAAGCGTTTCGTCTGCGGCTGCCTTCGGAAAGCCTATATCGCACACCTTTATCTCTCCTGCATATCCCTTCCCCGGATATATGTAAATTCCCACCTTGCCTACTCCGAAAGTTACAGTCATATCCGCTCTGACAGCCACTCCCTTTACCCTGCCGCTGTCCGCATCCACTCCTGACGGCATATCCAGAGAAACTGTAAAACCGTCGCTGTCGTTTATAGCTTCTACAAGCCTTCCGCAAGGACTTTCTTTTTCTATTCCTCCCCTAAAGCCTACTCCAAATATCCCGTCAATAATAATATCGAATTTATTTTTGTTGATTTTTTCACATATACTGTCCGCATCTGTAATTTCACAGCTTATCCTGCAGTTCTTCACTATCTCAATCTGCCTTTTACTTAACTCCGAAAGCTTATACTCTTTCCCTGCTATGAGAATATCTGTTTCAAAGCCCCATTCATACAGCATTCTTGCACAGGCAATCCCATCTCCGCCGTTGTTTCCCGTTCCGCAGACTGCCAGTATCTTCGCGGATTTTAAACCTGCTCTCAGGCATTTCTCCCTGATAATTTCCGCCGCGGAAAGAGCTGCCCTTTCCATAAGCACCTCCCCCGGAATGCCCATTTCCTGCGCCTTTATGTCAAGCTCCTTAGCACTCTTTCCGTCTGCCAAACGTATCATATCCGCCTCCCCTCCGCTACTGCCACCGCAGCAACATATTCCTTGGTATCCGAGATGGATACAAATATATCGGATATTCCAAGTTCCAGAGCTTTTTCCTTTGCCCTGCCGTAAAGTATGACAAAGGGTTTTCCCAGTTCATCCCTCAAAACCTCTATATCTCTCGGCTTAAAGCCTCTAAAGCCTGTTCCCAGAGCCTTTGCCACCGCCTCCTTCACGCACCAGTTTCCGGCGGCGACTGACTTTCTCCTTCCCATAAGCTCCCTTTCGGCATCAGTATAAACATAAGCTAAAAAAGCATCCCTTAGGCATGCTTTTTCAACTCTGTGCTTTTCAATTATGTCATTTCCAATACCTATAATCAAGATATTATCCTTTCCGACAAATCCACAGCCTTATTTCTCCTTGTTCTTTATAGCATAAGACAGCTTCATAAGCGAATCTGAAAGGTGGATATTTTCTACAACCACATCTTTGGAGAGCCTTAGGTCAACAGGAGCAAAGTTCCAGATTGCCTTTATCCCGTACTTAACCAGTTTTAAAGCCATATCCGTTGCAACCTCTTTAGGCAGAGTAAGTGCAGCTATATCAACCTTGTTGCCCTTTATAAAGCTTTCAAGCTCGCTTATATCCAACACCTCTATTCCGCCTATCTTTTTACCCACAACATCCTGATTCACATCAAAAATTTTCTTTACGACAAAGCCCCTTCTTGCAAAATCCGTATAATTCGTAAGAGCGGAGCCGAGATTTCCTGCACCTACTATTATAAGACTGTGACTGTTATCAAGCCCCAATATCTTAGCTACCTCGCTATGTAAATATTCGACATTATACCCATATCCCTGCTGACCGAAGCCGCCAAAGTTATTTAAATCCTGCCTTATCTGAGAAGCCGTAAGCTGCATCCTCTCACTAAGTTCCTTTGATGATATTCTATCAATCCCTGAATTCAGAAGATCCCCAAGATATCTGTAATATCTTGGAAGTCTTCTTATAACCGCAGGGGATATTCCCTTTGTTTCCATATTCTCCTCCAGTTTGTGCGACATAAAGGCTGACTTCGGCTGTCGCCGTAAGCCTTGCCCTAAATTATATTCCTGCCGGCACATCCTTTATACTAAATGATGTTCTGCCCAGCTTGTCCTTACCGAGGCAAACCGTCTTTACTATATCTCCGAGCGTAAGAGCATCCTCTACATTGTTTACCCTTTCCTTAGATACCTTGGAAATGTGTACCAGTCCCTCTTTTCCCGGAGCGAACTCTATAAATGCTCCGAATTCTTTTATGGAGATTACCTTTCCGGTATAAAGCTTTCCTTCTTCGAACTCGGTAACTATCATTGTTATTATTTCCTTAGCCTCCGCAATCCTTTCCGTATCCGTGCCGCAGATGCTTACACTTCCGTCATCGGTTATGTCTATCTTAACCCCTGTGCGGTCGATTATTGCGTTTATGGTCTTACCCTTCTGACCTACTACCTCGCCAATCTTATCAGGATCTATTCTAATCTGCACAATCTTAGGAGCATACTCACTCACGGTAGGTCTAGGCGCACTTATGACAGGCTTCATGCAGTTATCCATAATAAACATTCTTGCTTCCCTTGTAAGTCTTATGGCTCCTTCAACTATCTCTCTGGTAAGACCGTTAATCTTGATATCCATCTGAATAGCCGTTATACCCTCATCCGTTCCCGTTACCTTAAAGTCCATATCTCCGAAGAAATCTTCAAGCCCCTGGATATCCGTGAGCAGTACATACTCATCGTCAGTATCTCCCGTTACCAGACCGCAGGAAATACCCGCCACCATCTTCTTTATAGGCACTCCCGCCGCCATAAGCGACATACAGGACGCACAGGTTGAAGCCATGGATGTGGAACCGTTTGACTCAAAGGTTTCCGACACCGTACGGATAGCATAAGGAAAATCCACTTCATCAGGAAGAACCGGTATAAGAGCCTTTTCCGCAAGCGCTCCATGACCTATCTCTCTTCTTCCCGGTCCTCTTGAAGGCTTTGTTTCGCCTACTGAATATGACGGGAAGTTGTAGTGATGTATATATCTCTTATAGGTTTCTTCCGCATTAAGTCCGTCTACCCTCTGTGCATCCGAAAGCGGAGCAAGCGTAGTTATATTGCAAATCTGCGTCTGTCCTCTTGTGAACATCGCGGAGCCATGTACACGAGGTATGATATCCGTTTCAGCCGCAAGAGTTCTGATCTCCGTCATAGCTCTTCCGTCAGGACGCTTCTTATCCTTAAGTATCATCTTTCTTACCGTCTTTTTCTGATACTGATATACCGCGTCTGCAAGGAACGGAAGCCATTCTTCCTTCTCTGCAAAATGCTCCTCAAGCCTTGCAGTGATATTTCTTATATTTTCTTCTCTTACCTGCTTTTCATCCGTAAATACAGCCTTCTCCATCTCCTCAGGAGTAACAATCTCTTTTATTGCAGCGAAGAACTCCTCAGGTACTGCATACCTTTCGTACTCAGACTTAGGCTTTCCGCATTCTGCAACTATCTTGTCTATAAAGGCGATAATCTCCTGATTTACCTCATGAGCCAGGTATATAGCCTCTATCATCTTAGCTTCAGGCACTTCATCCGCACCCGCCTCTATCATAATTACCTTTTCTCTTGTGGATGCCACCGTGAGCTTAAGCTCGGATGCCTTTACTTCGGCATCGCTCGGATTTACCACAAATTCTCCGTCTATAAGACCTATCTGAGTTGTTGCGCAAGGTCCGTCAAACGGCACATCCGAAACTGCAGTCGCGATAGCCGAGCCGAGCATTGCGGTAAGGTCCGGAGAGCATGCCGGATCTACGCTGAGCACAAGGTTGTTGAGAGTTACATCGTTTCTGTAGTCCTTTGGGAAAAGCGGCCTCATAGGGCGGTCAATTACTCTTGAGGTAAGAACCGCATTTTCGGATGCCTTACCCTCTCTTTTGTTGAAGCCTCCCGGAATTTTTCCGACCGCATACTGCTTTTCCTCATATTCAACCGAAAGCGGGAAGAAGTCTATTCCCTCCCTTGGCTTCTCGGAAGCCGTACAGGTAGACAATACTACCGTATCTCCGTAATGCATAAGCGCCGCTCCGTTTGCCTGTTTGGCAACTCTGCCGATATCTACGGTAAGCGTGCGTCCTGCAAGTTCCATACTAAAGCTTTTAAACATTTTATCATAATCTCCTTATTGAAAACTAGCTCTGTTAAGTCCGAAACTACTGAAAAATACACCTTGTGCAGATGTATTTTTCAGAAGTCCCGGCGAGTATATAACAAAGCACAAAAGCAGTATATCACATGCCCATTGCATACGCAACAGTTTAGTGATATACTGTCTTATTTCATGACCTTAAATTTTGTTCCTCGAACTCCTCAACAGGAACCGGCTTTGAAAAATAATATCCCTGGAAGAAATCACAATCTATACTCTTTAAGAATTCAAGCTGTTCCTCCGTTTCGACTCCCTCACAGATTACAGGCATACCGAGCGACTTTGAAAGAAGAACTATCATTTTGAGAATTTTCTTACTCTTTTCGTCATCTTTAGCCTTGTATAAAAATTTCATATCCAGTTTCAAAATATCAACCGATATGTCTTTAAGCATATTGAGCGAGGAAAATCCGCTTCCAAAGTCGTCCATTTCGACCGTAAATCCGAATTTCTGAAGTTTTTCAACTATTAAAAGCCTGCTCTCCAGGTCACTCATCATGACCGTTTCGGTTATTTCAAGCTTCAGTTTTCCCGGATCTACATCATATCTGGTAACAAGCTCGGTAAATTCTTTGATTATGTCAAGGAAGTAAAAGTCCGCCGGAGAAATATTTACGGATATATAATAATCGTCAACTCCTTCATCCTTCCACTTTCTAAGCAGCTTTACCGCAGTTTCCCAAACAAACAGATCCACCTTGCTTATAAGTCCGTTCTGCTCGAACATAGGTATGAATCTGTACGGCGGTATCATACCCTCCTTAGGATGCAGCCATCTTACGAGCGCCTCCGCTCCGTAGACCTTTCCTGTCGCATCGCATTGCGACTGTAAAAACACCTTAAGCTGGTTATTTCTTATTGCATCTTCCAGTTCTCCCGAAAGCCTCTGCTCCCAATATCTCGACTCCCTTATGGTATCATCATAGTAAAATATTTTGTTATTATAAGCCTCTTTATTTTCATCAATCGCCATAAACGCCCTGTCTATCATGGCAGATACTGAAAGCTTGCGATTTTCTACCTTATAAATTCCTATATGTATGGTAAGAGGATAATTTACACCGTCCAAAACCGATATTTCTTTGGTTGCGTTGCCGAACTCCTCCTCATCAAATTTCTTTTTCTCCGTGAAAATACAGAACTTATCCCCGCTAAGCCTGCAATATATAGCGTCTTTAGCGGTCTTTTCCCTTATCTTCCAGGCTATTGCGTTCAGCACCCTGTCGCCTACCTTTTTGCCGAAAGCATCATTTACGAGCTTAAAGTCTTTTATATCCAGACAAATTATATAATACTGTGTGGTGGGATTGCTGCGAAGTATTTCCTCCGCCTTCTCTCCAAAATAATCTCCGTTGTAAAGCCCCGTAAGCTTGTCATGGGTAGCCTTGTACTTGTCCTTATTGAAAACCTCTACTTCTATCGTTCTGTCCTTTATACGATAATAGCTGCCTACAAGCTTCTCCTTCCTCAGCATCCTCTTATACAGCACTTCATAATGTTTAAGCTTCCCGTATACATCCAGGGAGCAAAGCGCCGAATATTCATTTTTATCCATATCAATATCGGACATGGACAAAAGTTTCTCCATCTTAGGCATTACCATACTGTAATCATCATTTTCCACCTCAAAACTGGTTTTTGCCTGCTGATTGAGATAGATACAGTTTCCGTCCGCATCCAACAGTATAATCGCATCTCCCGACAAAAACAGTACATACGAAAGCAGTCTGTCTACAATTACCAGAAAACGATGTTCCAATATCATATAATGCGCAGCCATGCCTGCAAGAGCATAGCTCACTACCGAAATATCCACAGCATAGTTGGAGAACAGGTAAACAATATTTACTATTACGGCAATTGAAAAAGTAACTCCCAATGCTATGTACTTAGTCCAGTACTCTATGCTGAGGGAAGCTACCTTCTTATAAATCATAAACAGTATAAATCCTATGGTGGCATAAGCTATCAGAGCATGTACGGTAAAAAACGGCTCTATGTCAACCTTATAATAATATATGTCGCCAAGCTGCATCTTTACACAGGTAAACACCTGTCCGGTATATATGTTTACAATCATAAGCAGGCAATCCATAGCCGTTACAAGCTTTATCATCAAATACGCTTTTTCATGCCTGAACACATAACCTGTAAATTCAACGGTAATTATTAAAGCGAGCAGCCTTATCAAATCCACATTGACAAAAAACAGAGAGTTTACAATAACCGCCGTCTTCTCATTCGGCACAAACAGCAG
>JBHADN010000209.1:0-4526 GCA_041855085.1 Catonella sp. | reverse complement strand
GAGATGGCATTGCTATACGAATATTCGCTCTCTTTCTCTATTTTAGTTGCTCTTTCGGAGATGTCATCTGCCATCCGCTTGCTTTCCTTTGCATTGCCCGCAAGAACCGCAACGGAGCTGTCCACCTCTTCCGCGGAAGCACTCACCTCTTCAAGAGAAGCGGCGGTATTCGACATAGCCTCATTTATGGAAGAAACATAATCCTGTATGTTTTTAAACTCCTCTGCAAGCGTCTTGGAAACGGAGCTGAGGTTCTCGCTTGTTTCATCTACGATTTTTGCCTGCCCTATGATGGACGAAACAACAGACTTATTGGCGGAATACATTTTGTTTACCGACTTTGTAACCTCTCCTACCTCATCGCTTGAAGTAGGCTCCAGTTCAGGTATGGAAAAATCATATTCAGCAAGAGCCTCCGAAAAGCCCATAAGCCTTTTAAGACGGGCTGTGGTTCCGCGTATACTTAAAATTACCGCAAGTGAAATTAAAATTGTGGAAATAACCGTAAGTATGATGGAGGTATTACCCAGTTCCTTTATAGGAGCATTTGTTTCTGCGAGCGGCAGTGTAACCGCTACTTTCCAGCCAAGTATGTCGGAGGTGGTCCAGAAGAGGTTATGTGTGCCGTCGTCCTCATAGGTTGTATGTCCTTCCTTGGAGGCAAGTATTTTGGAGCCTGCAGAAGCAAGAGAAGGATTTGAATCTGCGGTTATGTTTAACTGGTCGGTAACCTTTTTTGCATCAGGCGCTCCTATGTATACACCTTTGCCGGTCAGGAGTATAACTCTGCCGGAAGTTCCGACTACTGCAGCGGAAACCTTTTCCTGTATTTCCCCAAGCACGACATCGACAGTAACACAGCCTAAAAATTTCCCGTCTTTTATCATAGGAGCGGAGCAGCTCATCATCACAAGACCGGAGGTGGAGTCAAAATAAGGATCGGTAAAAACAGGCTTGGATGAAGTTTTTGATTTGGTGTAGTATTCCTGTGCGAAATAATTATATTCGGAATTGCTGTAATCGTAGGTAATGACCATGTTGCCGCCTGATGTATAGGCATAAGGCCCGAAAAATTCATTATTCTTGTAAACATCAGGCTCAAACCAGACACCACTGCCGAGGAAGCTCTCATCTGAATTTGTTACGGCAACAAGTGTCTGCTCAATGCCCTCTTCGGTCATATTTTCATAGTTATTGGCTATTACATTGGCTTCAGTTTCGGCGGTGTAGCCGACCTTATCCAAAAAATCATTTATGTCTGCTTTCTGCTTTTCAGCGTACGAAACAAGCAGTTCGTTGGTAAAGTTACCTATAGTTTTTTTACCGAGAAGTGAACTTGCAACATTTTGCAAAGTCATCACTACAATCAGCACAGGAATTACGACAATAAGTATTTTGGTTGCAATTTTTTTGATTTTTCTCATGTTCAGGTTAGGACTGTACAAGTTACGATTTGAAATAAGTGAAGTCCTTTCCTCCTTCCGCAAGTCTTTTTTGAAAAAATTCTAATTATTCAAAGAATTATGTCTATAATATACCAAAAAAATTTGAAATGCAAGAAAAATTAAGAAAAGTTTAAAATTTTATGAAAATAAAATGAATTTGATACACATAATCAAAATCATTTTAAAAACTACAGGAAATAAAAACTGTTTCGCAGGATGTATAAGTACACGGAATGTACTGCATACATCGCGTCAGGAGAGAAACGATTCAGTAAGCTCTTAGTTATATGACTTGTATCTTCGTGGGAATTAACTTATACTGGGCATACAAATACAAATTAAATTTGTACCGCAGTCAATAGGCAAAGTAATAAATTCAATATCTAAGAATATTATGAAAAGGGAGGGATTTTATGAGTTTTGAAAAGGTAGTTGTAGCGGGCGGCGGTGTTCTGGGAGTTCAGATTGCCCTGCTAAGTGCATACACAGCCCATAATACCACTATTTGGTTAAGAGGTGAAGGCTCTATAGAAAGGACAAAACCTAAGATAGAGAGGTATTCGGGGCTTATTTTGACGGCACTTGAGGAAACTAAAAAGATAATTGGAAATCCCCTGGGTATACTTGCCTGTCCAGGAGGGCTTATCACATCCCCGGAAAACATTACTGAAGAGGATATCGACAGGCTCATAGAATCGGCAAAGGAAAATTTTGCAAACAAGCTGCACATAGAGCTGGATTTAGGAAAGGCACTTAAAGATGCCGACATAGTTATAGAGTCGATGTCGGAAAATCCGGAGGCTAAGATAGAAGTCTATACTGCTATGAAAGACAAGATGGATGAAAAGACCATACTTTGTACAAATACATCTACCATGCTTCCAAGCAGATTTGCGGAGTATACAGGCAGACCTGACAGGTATCTGGCACTGCATTTTGCAAACAGTATATGGAGGAGCAATACCGCCGAGGTTATGGGGCATGCGGGAACAAGTCCGGAGGTATATAACAGAGTGGTTGAATTTGCAAAAGAGATTAACATGATTCCGTTGCAGCTTCATAAGGAGCAGCCGGGATATATTCTGAATACTATGCTGATTCCTATGCTTGGAGCGGCAGAAGCTCTCTGGGCGGATGAGGTTGCGGACCCCGAAACTATCGACCTCACATGGAGGCTGGGCTTCGGTTCCTCCCTAGGTCCGTTTCAGGTACTTGACATAATAGGGCTTGAAACTGCTTATAATATAAATCTGATGAAGCCCGATGCAGATGTGGAAGGTTCTATGACCAACCGGATAGGCAGACTTTTAAAGGAAAAGATAGACAAGGGAGAACTTGGTGTAAATGCCGGAAAGGGCTTTTATGACTACAGAAAAAAGTAAGCTGAAGTAAAGGGCGGCAGGCTTTTGTGATATAGTTACACAAAAGCCTGCCGTTTTTGCTTTAGGGGGTTATTAGCTACTGTATCATAGGTTTATTCTCTTTTTCCTTAAAGATAAAAGAGCCTATTAAAATCAATGCGCCTGTTAACAGGTACAGATAATCAAAGGAACTTGTTCTTCCGGAGATTTCTATTATCCCTTTTACCAGAAAACCGTTTGCAAATACCGCAAGTGCGGAGTTGAAAAGAACTTTGTTCGCAGGTATTTTAATTAGGGTAAATATTCCTGCAAGAAGCGGGAATATAAACATAAGACGCATATGGGCGGAATATTCGCCGTATGAAAATATCTCATAGATGCCTGTAAAAATTATGCAAAATACTGTCAGAGCCAGACATATAGCAAGATTTTTAACTGTTGTTTTAATAGCCGATATAAACAATATCGCTCACCTCTCTTTCTGATATTCTGCGACCGTTGGTCGTAGGGTTGTTTACTACCGTTCCGTTAAAATACATGGTGGAAGAGCCTCCTCCGTCAAGGTTATAGGCTGTAGTTACACCGTAGGTTTTCATAATGTTTGCAAGCTCGTATAGTGAAAGACCTTCGCTCTCGGAAGTGCGCCCGTCGGAAACTACCAGTATGTAGTGCAGGTCATCTATAATCCCTATAGCTGTTCTTGGGTTTTTATTCATAGCTTTTTTAACTTCGGTATTTTCATCCACACTTACCTCGCCGTTTTCTATGAGTGACGGTCCGAAAGCAAAAAGGTTTACAACGCCTTCCGCAAGCAGTTCTTCAGCAGTTATATCAGTTTCGTAGATTATCTTAAAAGAGCCGTCGGCATATACGGCAAGGTCAGGATACTGGCTGTCCGAGCGTACGGTATTTCTGTAGATGACTCCGTTTTTAATAACATATCCGCTTCTGTCGGCTCCATAATAATCGCCGTTTATAGCCAGTATCGCATTGTTGCTCTCCGCCATGGAGGAAGTGGTTTCGGTTACATTAGTTCCGAAAGCGGACCGGGCAAGGGCTGTTTTTAGAAGTGAAGCATCGGAAAGAGTAACCTCGGCAATGTAGATATTTGTATTATACTCTCTTATGGTGCTCAGAGTTATCTGTATGTTTTCATCGCTGTAGGAAGTTTCAGACACCTGTGCGGCTGACTGTGTCAGGGAAGTTTCAGTTTCCGACTGAGTTTGTACGGTTTCTGAAGCAGATTCGGGAGAAGCAACCTCAGAGGATGCTGTTTCAGTCTGTTCGCTGCCGGAGGAAGTCGAGGCTGTGGAGGCACTATCCGTACTTTCGGCAGCAAGTTCGGCGGCTATAGCCACATTTTCAGTTGTAGTGCTGACGACCGTTGTCTGTACCTCGGGTATTACAAAGGTTTTTAAAAGAGTATAGCTGTTAAGCCCGATGATGACTGCCGTAGCGGCAAGTCCGGTTAATAATTTTTTATGACGCATGGAATGATCTCCTTTCTTGTAAACTTATATTTTTTTCGGTTAAGTTCGCATTTTTAAATACAAAGAATTTCTGTGCAAGGAAGCTCAGGCTGAAGCAGACAACCTCTGTAAACAGCTTCAGTATATAAATATTGGTTTCTGTCAGACTGTTAAAAAGTAAAAGTATGCCGGTATTAAGTCCTAAAATAAATGCAGCCAGAAGAAAGTATTTAACAGGCGAGGACTTGCTT
>JBHADN010000208.1:0-6712 GCA_041855085.1 Catonella sp. | reverse complement strand
GATGCCGGAAATCAAAACAGTTATCTGACCTGTAGTCTTTGAAACGAGAATTTTATCTATTGAGATGTCCTCAAAACTTCGCTCTAATTCTTCTCCTATGACTAAGTTCTTAAAAGCCTCGTTAAAAACCATATCAATTACCCCTCTGCCTAAGAAGCTGCAACTCCTCTCTAAGTCCTCCTATAAGTTCATTTTCCGGAAGTTTTTTAATAACCTCTCCTTTTTTTATTATCAGCCCCATATTTTTACCGCCGCAAATACCCAGGTCAGCTTCCCTTGCCTCTCCCGGACCGTTTACCACACAGCCCATTACCGCCACCTTTATATCAAGCTCGGAAAATTCGTCAAGAAGTCTGCTTACCTTTGCCTCAAGCCCTATAAGGTCTATGTCCGTTCTTCCGCAGGTAGGGCAGGATACTATCTCCACCCCGCCCTTTCTAAGTCCCAGGGATTTTAAAATCATCTTGGCGGACTTAATCTCCTCCACAGGATTTCCGGTAAGAGAAACTCTTATAGTATCTCCTATTCCCTGATAGAGAATGATTCCCAGACCTACTCCCGATTTGATATTTCCAGAAATAAGCGAGCCTGACTCTGTAATACCTACATGTAAAGGAATGTCCGTTCTGTCCGCTATAAGCTCATGTGCCTTTATACATTCCATTACATTTGAAGATTTTATGCTGATTACAAGGTTATGGTAGCCCATATCCTCTATGAGCTTCACATTATTCAAAGCGCTTTCCACAATTGCTTCGGAAGTAACCTCGCCGTATTTAAGAAGCAGTTCTTTTTCAAGTGAACCGCTGTTTACTCCTACCCTTATAGGTATTTCATCTCTTTTTGCCCTGTCTATGACTGCACGCAGTTTCTCGCTTGAACCTATATTACCGGGATTTATCCTTATCTTATCCGCTCCGTTATCCATAGCCGCTATTGCTAACCTGTAATCAAAATGTATGTCCGCCACAAGCGGAATACTTATATGCTTTTTTATCTCTTTAAGCGCAAGTGCGGAAGCCATATCCGGCACGGCACATCGTATAATATCACAGCCTGCCCTCTCAAGTTCCTTTATCTGTGCCGTAGTAGCCTCTATATCCTGAGTTTTCGTATTTGTCATTGATTGTATTAAGACAGGATTACCGCCTCCGATAACCCTGTCCGCAATTTTTACTACTCTTGTAGAATTTCTTTTATTTTTCATAAACCTATCCTATAATCCTCATAATATCATTAAACAGTATAACCACCATAAGTATCATAAGAAGTGCAAAGCCTACCATGTGCACCATACCCTCTTTGTCCGGATCAAGAGGCTTTCTCCGTATCGCCTCTATAAACAGAAAAATGAGTCTGCCTCCGTCAAGTGCGGGTATAGGCAGAAGATTCATAACTCCAAGGTTGGCTGAAATCATAATGCTTATATTTGCCATGTTTAAGAGTATGGTAAGCAGTCCCTCAGATTTGCTCTGCTCATAAGAGTCCCCTATCATACTTACAATTCCTACAGGTCCGGCTATATCCTTAGCCTTTACCCTTCCCGTAACCATCATTTTAAGCGACTCAACCGTACTTACCACAAGATACTTTGTTTCATTTAAAGCATAATAAACCGTGCCGGCTATTCCCGTCCTTGTCCTTGCCAAATTGTGCGACATACCTATGGTGTAGCTGACTCCTGCACTCTTCGGAGCCACCTCAACCCGGTATGCCTCGTTTGTGCCTGCCCTTACAAGATCTATGCTTACATTGCTGCCATCTAACGGAGATGATATAAAATACTCGTTCAGTTCCTTGCTTGTGGAAATTTCTTTTCCGTTTATTGCGGTTATCACATCTCCTTCAGTAACTCCCGCAGCTTTCATTGCACCATCCTCAGTTAATGATTCTATCACTACCTTGCCATCGCCCATATTGTAGGAAAATCCGAGATAAAACTTTTCTATCTCTCTTGGCAAAACATCAAAGGTCAGGGTGTCCTCTCCCCTCTTTACCGTTATTTTCAGCGTTTTTTCAGAAAGCGGATTGAACACCAGATAACTGGATATCTCTCTGCCTATTGTAATATCGGTGTCGTTTATCTTTGTAATGACATCTCCTGCTCTAATTCCCGCCTCGGCAGCAGGATATCCCTTTGTTACACTTACCACTTCACTCTTGTCGTAGCCTATTACACCTATGACAAAAAGAGAAAGCAAAAATGCGAGGATAAAGTTGAACAGAGGTCCTCCGAAGACTGTCAGTATTCTTGTAAGAACAGGTTTGTTGCCGAAAGCTCCCTCCGACTCGGAGGCATTGTCCTCTCCCTCCATCATACAAGAGCCGCCTATAGGAAAAAGCTTAACAGACCACTTTGTTCCTGCCGCATCAAAAGAAAACAGACGAGGCCCCATTCCCAAGGAAAACTCAATTACCGTTATTCCTCCGCGCCTTGCAAATATATAATGTCCGAACTCATGTATTATAACCACCAACGAAAATATGACCAATGCCCAAAAAATATTCAAACTCTTCACCAACCCTATTCTTAATTTATATACAATGTTATGGCAAATACCGTCACTTAAGCTTTTTTATCTTCTCAAAAATCTCACTTTGTAATTCTTCTATATCATCTAATGACGGGGTGCTTACATTGCTATGCTCATCCATCTTTTGCTCTATAATATCAACGATATCCAAATACCCTATTTTTCGCTCCAAAAACAGTCCTACTGCCGCTTCATTTGCCGCATTAAAAACTGTAGGCATACTTCCTCCCTCTTCTATCGCTCTGAAAGCGAGGGCTAAGCCTTTAAATTTTTCAAAATCCGGTTTTATAAAATCAAGCTTCGATATTGCAAATAAATCCGTATATTTATCTGAAACGAAGCGTCTTTCGGGATATGTAAGGGCATACGATATAGGAAGCTTCATATCCGGTATCCCCATCTGCGCTATAATACCGCCATCTTCAAATTCTACCGCCGAATGAATTATGCTCTGCGGCTGTATAATCACTTCTATCTTATGTGCCGGCACATCAAAAAGCCACACGGCTTCACAGACCTCAAGCCCCTTGTTTACCATTGTGGAAGAGTCTATGGTAATCTTAGCCCCCATAGACCAGTTAGGATGCTTGAGAGCCGATTCCAAGGTAACCTCTTTAAGTTTTTCCTTTGGAGTATGTAAAAACGGACCTCCCGAAGCCGTAAGCAGAAGCTTTCTTATTTTGTTGTCCGCCTTTCCCTGCAAGCATTGGAATATCGCACTGTGCTCGCTGTCTACCGGAAATATATTCACTCCTTTTTCCTTAGCAAGCGGCATTATGATATGACCTGCACATACTAAGGTTTCCTTGTTGGCAAGTGCTATATCCTTCCCTGCATTTATAGCCGCCACTATAGGTCTTATGCCTATCATACCGACTATTGCAGCCACAACTATGTCTGAAGCCGCATATTTCGAAGCGGACACAAGTCCCTCCATACCGCTTACAACCTTAGGAATCCTCTCCAGCTTACCACTTGAAAACTCCGACTTCAGACGCTTTTCCAACTCCCAAGCTCTCTCTTTGTCATAAACGCATACCAGCTCCGGCTTAAATTCCGCTATCTGCACAAACAACAGTTCTATATTGCTCAGGGCTGCAAGCGCCGTTACCCTCATATCCGGGTTAAGTCTTATTATATCAAGCGCCTGAGTTCCTATTGAGCCTGTAGAACCTAGAACAGCAATATTCTTCATCATATCCTTCCTACCATGTATGAAGCAAGATAATATACTATAGGTGCGGTAATTATAATGCTGTCATATCTGTCAAGTATACCTCCATGCCCCGGTATCAGATTTCCGTAATCTTTTATATCAAAATTTCTTTTTATTCCCGATGCCGCCAAATCCCCTATCTGCGAGATTATGGAACCGAGTCCGCCTATAACGGCAAAAACGAACACCAAATCTTCCGATCTTCTGGCAAACTTCGACATAGCAATGCCGAATAAAACTCCTATAAGAGCCGAGCCGATAACTCCTCCTATAGCGCCTTCTACAGACTTCTTCGGACTTAATACAGGAGCAAGCCTGTGCTTTCCGAAAAGTCTTCCAACCGCGTATGCACAGGTATCCGAGCCCCATGAACTTACATATACAAGCCATGCCAGCCAGCTTCCAAAGGCTATGTTCTCTCTTGTTTTAAATATAAATGAAACCATTACAGGTATGTAAACAACTCCGAACATAGCGGCAAAAAGCTGTGCTGCGGAATATTTAGGGTACTTAGCCACAAAAATAAGCAAAAAAGCAACCATTGATACTGAAAGTATCATAAGCTCCGGAAGCTTTATGCAGAAAAAAGTACAATGTTTGCTCCCTACATTCAGGTACCACAAAAATGTAGTAAGATATCCCGCATAAGCAAGCGGAGTATCTTCAAATTTCATAACTCTGTAAAGTTCAAACAGTCCTATAATAGATATAAGGAACAGAGTTACAAGCAAAACCTGCCCTCCGAAGTACATCGTAAAAAATGTAAATATCAAAAGCAGAACTCCGCTTATAAGTCTAGTTAGAAACATTATGTCATCCTTTCTTAATACCGCCAAATCTTCTGTCCCTTCCCGAATAAAAGCTTATGGCTTCTTCCAGGTCTTTTTTGCAGAAATCGGGCCAGAGAGTGTCCGTAAAAAAATATTCCGAATATGCCAACTGCCATATAAGGTAATTTGAAAGCCTTTGCTCTCCGCTTGTCCTTATCATAAGGTCGGGATCGGGTATATCACAGGTGTCAAGATGCCTGTGAATAAGTTCCTCCGTCACTTCGTCCGCAAGCTCCTTAATCGTCTTTCCGTCAAGAGATGCCTCTGTCAGAATTTTCTTAAATGCCCTCCTGATATCATCCCTTCCGCCGTAATTTACCGCAATTTGAAGCTGCAAACCGTCAAAATCTTTTGAGATATTTTCAAGTTCGGCTATAAGGCTGTTAAGCTCCGCGGAAAGCCCTGTTCTGTCGCCTATTATTCTGACTCTCATATTATTTTTTACGGAAAGCTTCATAGCGTCCTTCATATACTTTGCGAGCAGTTTCATCAGCTCATCTACTTCTTCCTTCGGTCTTTTCCAGTTTTCCGTAGAAAAAGCATACATTGTGACATATTTTACACCACATTCGTATGCAGCCTTACACACAGGCTCAACATTTTCACAGCCCTTTAAATGCCCCATACTTCTCGGCAGTCTGCGCTTCTTTGCCCATCTTCCGTTGCCATCTAAAATAATTGCTATATGCGTAGGAATTTTCTCATTTTCAATCATATTCCATCCCTAAAAAGAGGGCACGGCAAAATACCGCCGACACCCCCCTGTTTTAACTATACTGTCATTATTTCCTTTGTTTTAGCCTCTGTCATTTTATCTATTTCATCACAGAATTTATCTGTAATTTTCTGTATTTCATCTTCAAGGGACTTAAGTTCATCCTCTGAAATTTCCTTGTCCTTTTCCTGCTTCTTGAAGTGATCCATAGCATCTCTTCTTATGTTTCTTACCGCAACCTTGGCAGTTTCGGACTTTTTCTTAATATCTTTGGACAGTTCTTTACGCCTTTCCTCCGTAAGCTCCGGAAAAACAATCCTTATAACCTTTCCGTCATTGCTCGGCACAACTCCGAGGTTAGCCATGTTTATTTCCTTTTCAATCGCCTTTATAAGACTTGATTCCCAAGGCTGAATCTGTATTATTCTTGCCTCAGGTACGGAAACATTTGCAACGGACTGCAGAGGAGAAGGCTGTCCGTAATAATCCACCTTTATTTTATCCAAAATATGCGGATTGGCTCTTCCTGCCCTTATTGTAAGATATTCCTCATTCAGATTGTCTATGGTCTTGTTCATTTTACTTTCATATTGTTTTGTACTTTCCGACATAAAAACCTCCATTGATATAAAAACTAAATATTTACCTTGGTTCCGTTAAATTTTCCGCTTACAGAATTAACTATGCTGTTCTCCTCATTTAAGCCGAATACGAGCATAGGCATCTTGTTTTCAAGGCACATTATAGTTGCGGACAAATCAACCACGGCAAGCTTCTTTTCCAAAACTTCCTCTATGGATATCTCATCATATTTACGCGCAGACGGATTTATCACAGGATCGCTGTCATACACTCCGTCCACCGCCTTGGCAAGCAGTATGATATCCGCCTCTATTTCCACCGCCCTGAGTACAGTTGCGGTATCCGTAGAAAAATAAGGGTGTCCCGTTCCGCCTGCAAAAAAGACCACCATACCTTTTTGCAGATATTTAACCGCTCTGTCCTTAGAAAAAAGCTTAGTCATGCTTCCGCATTCAAAAGGAGTAAGAACTGCAGTTCTCATTCCTACATGTCTGAAAATTTCGGACACATATATACAGTTCATGACCGTGGCAAGCATTCCTATCTGATCCGCCTTTGTTCTGTCGATAGTATTGCCGGTGCGTCCTCTCCAGAAATTGCCTCCGCCTATGACTATGCCCACTTCTATACCGCTGTCCGCAAGCTCCTTTACCTGCTTTGCAACTCCTATGCAGACAGCCTCATCAAATCCTGTCTTACCGCTTCCTGCAAGTGCTTCTCCCGAAAGCTTAAGAAGAACTCTCTTGTATTTATTCATCAGCAATTAAACCTCTTCTCCGAAATAAGAATCAATGTCAATTGACGCATAAGGAAGTGCACAAAAACCGTCTATAAT
>JBHADN010000207.1:0-4755 GCA_041855085.1 Catonella sp. | reverse complement strand
TAGATGAAATGTGAACACTTAGCGAAATCAAGCTGTAAAGCAAAGATTGAGCTTAGTGTGAACAATATCTAAGCACTTAGTGAAGCCGAGTTGCCTTTGACGACGGCTGAACTTAGTACTTAGATGAAATGTGAACACTTAGCGAAATCAAGCTGTAAAGTAAAGATTGAGCTTAGTGTGAACACTTAATTCCTCCACCTTTGGCGACCGTCAGCTTCAGGTAAGACAGGATAAGTGTTTATGATATGCAATATGAGGTTTTTTTAAAGCACTATTTGTTTTTTGAAAGGATATGGTATTTAATGAGTTCCAAAACTAAAAGTCAGGGCAAAGATGACATTAAGCCTGAAAAGGCTGTCAGGGCAAAAGCAGCCCCTAAGTCCCCTGCAAAAAGCTCGCCCGAGCATAAGGCAGGCAACGAAATTGATAAAGATGATTTTCTTGCTAAATTGAACACTTTAGTTGAGATTGCAAGAAAGAATAAAGATGTTATTGAGTCCGACAGACTAACTGATTATTTTAAAAATGCAAATCTCGACTCCAATCATTATGAACAAATTTGTGAATATCTCGAAAATAACGGTATCACAATAATGAACATGAATGATATTGAGGATGATATGTTTGATGATGCTCTCCCGGATGTCGATGACGACTCCGAGTTGGGGGATGACATATCTTTGTCCATAATGTCCGACGATCCGGTTAAAATTTACCTCAAGGAAATCGGAAATTATCCGCTTCTAAGCATGGATGAAGAAGTCGAGCTTGCAAAAAGAATATCCAAAGGAGATCAGGAGGCTACCGACAGGCTTACAGAGTCCAATCTCAGACTTGTTGTAAGCATAGCCAAAAAATATGTAGGACGCGGACTTTCTTTTCTGGACTTGATACAGGAGGGGAATCTCGGCCTTATCAAAGCCGTAGACAAGTTCGACCACTCCAAAGGTTACAAATTCAGCACCTATGCTACCTGGTGGATAAGGCAGGCAATCACTCGTTCAATAGCCGACCAGTCGAGAACTATACGAATACCTGTTCATATGTCGGAAGTTATCAATAAGGTATACAGAGTTTCCAGAAGTTTACTTCAGGAACTCGGTCGTGAACCGAGCGAAGAAGAGATTGCGGCAGAGATGAATCTCAGCGTGGAAAAAGTGCGCGAGATTATGAAAATTTCCGCCGATCCTATTTCACTTGATACTCCTATCGGGGAAGAAGATGACAGTCATCTCGGAGATTTTATAAAAGATGATACCATTATGGGACCTGAAGATGCTGCTGCATACACTATGCTTCAGGATCAGATAAAAAAGCTGCTCACAACTCTCTCCGACAGGGAACAGCGTGTACTTATTCTCAGATTCGGGTTGCTTGACGGAAGAAGCCGCACCTTAGAGGAAGTCGGCAAGGAGTTCAATGTTACCAGAGAGCGTATACGCCAGATAGAAGCCAAGGCATTGAGAAAGCTAAGACATCCTAACAGGGCAAGAATGCTCAGAGGCTTTGACTCCTATTAAAATTATAAAGCTTAATATACCGAAAATAAAACAAGGCACAGCCACATCCGATATTTCTGTCGCAATGTGGCTGTGCCGCTTTTAGTATTAGAGTCGGAACTCATAAACCTGGCCTGAATAATCCTCTTCCGACACTTTAAATTCCCTTGAACCAGAATACAAACTCAAGCTTTTTATCTTTCTTTATATGATATTCCTCATGCGGTCTTGCACCCCAGCTATCATCTCCCGCTATTCCCATCTGCATAAGGTCTGCCCTTATTACTGTGTAATGTACCGGCGGAAGTTCGTATGGATGTACAGCCTCCTCCAACTGGTTAGGCGTGTACGGAAGCGCGGAAAATCCCATGTATCTGTCCGTGACTACGGAGTTTTCAGCCGCCTTGCTCTCTCCATCGGTAGGATCGTTCTGCTTTTCACTTACAAAAAGCAGACCTCTGCCCTTTCTGTCCGTAACCTTTGCATATCTCACATTTACTTTGTGACCGCACTCCTGAGGAACCAAGTAAGGAGAAAGATTATCTTCAACATTATTGCTGAATAAACCAAGCTTCGCCCCGCTTCTTCTGTCCTCATAGGTTTCTGAAAGTCCTGCTCCGTACCATGTAAGACGATTAAAATCTGCATCTGTCTTAAACATCATTCCGAACTCAGGCATATCAAAATTTTCCTTTGTCGTTTCATAGCTCAAAACAGTTTTTACAAAGCCGTCCTCAAAGACCTTGTAGCTCAATTTTGTATTTCCAAGCTCTGCCATACCCAGTTTATAGGTATATTCAACTTCTACATATCTGTCCGCACCGGATTTGCCGCTGTTGTCCGTAACCTTTAAGTCTATACACCTGGAATAATCTCCTGCAAGCTTCCACTTTCCGTACTCTCCCGCCATGCCGTAGCCTCTGTCGTTATCATTAGGGGCACGCCAGAAATTAGGCTTAGGCATACTCTTTATAAGCTCTACACCCCTTACCTTGTAGCTTATAAGACCTCCAAACATTCCTGAAAAAATAATATCAAAATGGTCACCCTTAACACCTATATTATAATCGCCCTTTACTATCTCAAGCCTCTTGGTGTCTGTGCTTACAAAATCGTTGTCCGAAGAAGCCGCATACATCCTGTCATACTTTTCATTTCCAAGACTTATACTCTTAAAATGCTCTGTGAGCGCCTCGCTTTCCCTGACTACCGCCTGACCGAAAGCCACCTCATGACCTTTTTCAGCATATCTTGTACAGTTTTTAAGTCTTACCGAAACCTCCGCAACAAACTCTCCTTCGAGATTTGGAAGCTCTATAGGCAAGTCATATTCTTTCTCGGACATCGGCTCTACATCGGTATCAAATACGGCTCTGGCATACTCTTTGCCATCTCTGTACAAAATTTCCACAACATCAAATTCACTTGTATTTGTGAATAGATATTTATTTTTTATTCTTACCTTATTGCCGTTTACAAACAGCTTGACACCCTGATAATTAAACTTTACCTCCTGCATCTTAGGCGACTCTGCCCTGTCAGGACCTACAGCTATACCGTTGCCGCTGAAATTTCCGTCATTAGGTCTGTCATCAAAATCTCCGCCATATGCTTGGAACTCCTTGCCGTACCTGTCTTTTTTGTACAGCGACTGGTCTATGTAATCCCAGATAAAGCCGCCCTGCGCTCTAGGCTCTTTCTCCGTATATTCCGTATACTTGTGCATAGCACCGTTGGAATTTCCCATAGCATGCGTATATTCACAAACTATAAACGGCTTGTCCGGAAACTCCTTGAAATAATCATCAAAATCTTTTACCTGCAGGTACATGCGGCTCTCTATATCACTGCTGCCGTCATAGCTGCGGTCATTGCATATACCCTCATAATGTATGAGCCTTGTATCATCAAGCTTTCTAAACAGTTCAGCCATATTAAATATGACCTTTCCGCCGAAGGACTCGTTTCCAAGCGACCATATAATGACGCTCGCATGGTTCTTATCCCTGTTATATGTGGAGTTTACCCTGTCGAGCAGCATAGGCTCCCACTCCATGTGATCCTTAGGAAGTGAATAGCTTTCATCATGTCTTTCTCTTGCATCCCAGGTTCCATGTGTTTCCATATTGTTTTCAGCTATTACATAAAGCCCATATTCATCACAAAGTTCATATAAATACTCGGTATTAGGATAGTGGCTCGTTCTTATGGCATTTATATTGTTTCTCTTCATTGTAACAATGTCCGTTTCAATTTCCTCTGCGGAAACTGCTCTGCCGTGAACTGCACTGAAATCATGTCTGTTGACACCGTTAAACACTATTCTCTTACCGTTTATGAGCATCACCTTATCTTTAATTTCAATCTTTCTGAAGCCTGTTCTGCTATGCACAACCTCCGTCAGACTGCCCTGCTCGTCAAATATTCGCAGTACAAGATCATACAGCTCAGGTTTTTCAGCACTCCAAAGCTTAGGCTCTGTTATGTCGAAGCTGAAATCACTCTCAGCACCGAGAGCCGTCTTTCCCTCTACTACCTTCTCTCCCTTATAAGAAAGTTCAAGCACAACGCTTCCCTTTCCCGAAGTTACCGTATTTACTTTAAGTACGTCATTTTTATACTCATCGTCAAGCAGAGTCTTTACTGTAAAATCTTTCAGCCTTTCCTTCGGCAGTACATCTATATATACACTTCTGTAAATTCCCGAAAATCTGAAAAAATCCTGATCTTCGCACCAACTGCCTATGTTCCATTTGAATACCATGACAGCTATCTTATTAAGTCCTGCCTTGATAAACTTGTTCAAGTCAAAGCTTGTTGCCGTAAAGCTGTCGCCTGCATAACCTACATACTCTCCGTTTACCCAAAGAGCGAATGCACTCTCAACACCCTCAAATGTTATAATTACATCCCTCTCTGCCGCCTTTTCGGATATTTCTATCATCTTCACATACATCGCCACCGGGTTGAAGCTCTCAGGTATGGAGTCATGAGCTACTTCTTCCACTCCGTCCCAAGGGTATTCCACATTGACATACTGCGGCGCATCATAGCCCTCCATCTGTATGTTTGCCGGAACACTTATGCTGTTCCAAGACTTACAGCAGTATTCATTTTTATAAAAATCCCTTACCGCAAGTCCGTAGTTTTTTGCATACGCAAACTTCCAAAGCCCGTCCAGCGAAACTCTGAGAGAGGATTTCTTCTCACCGATTTCCGCTTCACTTCCGTAAGGTATGAAGGATGCCGCCGCAGG
>JBHADN010000206.1:0-2505 GCA_041855085.1 Catonella sp. | reverse complement strand
GAAAGCCGTATGAATATGGGCATATTAAAGGCTCTCGGCTTCGGAGGAGCAGCTATATCGGGGAAGTATCTGGCATACTGCCTGCTTGCCACTGTAACGGGCGGTATAGCGGGAGTAGTCATAGGAGAGCGTTTTTTGCCACTGCTCATAATGAAATCCTACGGTATACTTTTTACGGCTATGCCGTATATATTCACTCCGGTTAACTACAGTCAGGCGGTGCTTGCCCTGCTTGCAGCCGTACTGAGTACGGTAGCGGCTACTCTCATATCGGCGTTTTCACAGCTTATTGAAAATCCTGCTTCGCTTATGAGGCCTTTGCCGCCAAGTTCGGGAAGAAGGGTACTGCTTGAGAGGATAGGGACTGTGTGGAAAAGGCTCAGCTTCACAAGCAAAGCTACGGTAAGAAATCTTGCGAGATACAAAAAAAGGCTGTATATGACGGTAATAGGTATAGGAGGCTGTATGAGCCTGCTGCTCGTGGGTTTCGGAATGAGAGATTCCATACAGGAGGTTGCTAAAAATCAGTACATAAATATATTTAAGTACAATGCCTCGGTTTCGCTGAATACCAAGTCGGATGCCGCAGAGAGGGAGGAGGTGCTTAAGGCTGTAAAGGAGTATGAGGGGGTAGATAAAAGTGCAAGGCTCAGAATTTCAGCCTATGACCTCACATTTGGCGGAAAGGTACGAAATGCTTATGTGTTTGTGCCTGAACATGCGGAAGAGATGGCGGATTTTGTTTCGCTCAGAAACAGGATAAGCGGAGAGGAATACAGCTTTCCGAAAGCAGAGGACGGAGCGTATATTTCTGAAAAAACGGCAAAAATGCTCGGGATAAAAGAGGGCGAAAGTCTGGAAATAATGAAGGACGGAGAGAAGACCGTAAAAGTAAGGATAGAAAAGATAGTTGAGAACTATGTATTTCACTACATTTTTTTATCATCAGAGCTGTATAAAACGCTTTACGGAGCGGAACCGGAGTACAATACAGTTTATGTTAAATATGATAAAACAGGCATAAGTCAGGATGACTTCGGGGAGGAGCTGCTCTCTTTGACAGGCAGTTCGGGGATTGTGTTTGTTGACGAACTTGAAAAGAACATAGACGAGATGCTTCAGGTACTGGACTTGGTAATATATGTGCTTATATTTTCGGCAGGTCTGCTCGCTTTCATAGTGCTTTACAATCTCAACAGCATAAATATACTTGAAAGAAAAAGGGAAATAGCGACACTCAAGGTGCTCGGCTTTTATGACGGAGAGGTGGCAGGATATGTTTACAGGGAAAATATGCTGCTTACCCTGTTCGGTATAGCGGCAGGAATAGCAGGAGGAATAATATTGCATCTGTTCGTAATAGAAACCGTAGAAGTAGACCTCATGATGTTCGGCAGAAAGATAAGTATGTTCAGCTTTGCAGTGAGTGCTTTTGCGACGATGGGCTTTTCGGTAATTGTAAACGGAGTTATGTACTTTATGCTGAAGAAAATAGATATGACTGCTTCGCTTAAGAGTGTGGAATAGAGAAAAAACAAAAAAACGGACTGTCAGAAGGCAGTCCGTTTTGCATGTCGGTTTAAGGTTAATCTACAGGAAGTGCAAATTTCTGTTTGTACATTTCGCGATTTTTGTCGTATTCCGCCTTTTCCTCTTCACTAAGTCCCTTGAAGTAGTCATGCTCGCTGAACACGAGATTGCCCTCCTGTATTATGTTTATGGCTATGTTTGAGCAATGCCCGGCAACTCGATTGCAGAAAGTAACATAGTCTGTGAGCAGTACGCCCAACTCGCCTGAACATTCGCCGGTACGAAGTCTTGCAACATGTCTGTCCCTCATCTTCATAATCAGTCGGTCTATTATACTTTTAAGAGCCTCAATTTTAACGGCAAGCTTGGCATCCTCGTTTTTATAGCAGTCAAGAGTATTTACAAGAATTTCGGACACAGCCCCTCTAAGCACCATAATTTCAGAGAGTGCGGAATCTGAAAACTTAAGCTTGTCTTTGTGCATAGTTTCGGCAAGTATGGTCATATTTACCGCATAATCGCTTATTCTTTCGATATCAACTATACTGTGCAGCATAGTATTTATCTTGTTGCTTTCAAGGTCCGCTATATCATTGCCCGAAACTTTGATGAGGAAGATATTTAGTTTGTCCTCGAGTTTGTCCAGATGATTTTCTATATCCTTTATCTCAGCTTTCTTATCAGGCGAAAAATGTTCGAAGTTATCTATCGAATCTATAAATGCCTTGCTGGCAAGCTCCGCCATCTCAACGGTCTTTATCTTGCACTGGCCTATGGCTATGCTTGGAGAACGAAGAAGTCTTTCGTCAAGCAGCACTGTCTTTTCCTTGCTCTCGCCGTCCTTTATTACCATATTTGCAAGCACAACCAGTTTCTTGGAGAACGGAAGCAGTATAATAGTTGTACAGATGTTGAATATGGAGTGGAAGCCTGCGACTGCAAATAAGCCGATAGGCTGTTCAAACAGGGCAACAT
>JBHADN010000205.1:0-6583 GCA_041855085.1 Catonella sp. | reverse complement strand
CTAAAGCACTCGGGAAAATGATGGAGATAAACGAAGCTTCATTTCTCTACGGGGAGAAGATATATGAAAGATGCAAAAAAGTAGCTGTAAGCTGTGCCGAGCATGGCACACAGATAGTTGTAAACAGCGATGCTCACAGTTCTTTTTATATAGGAAAATATCCGAATGTCGAAAAGCTTCTGGAAGAAATAGACTTCCCGGAAGAGCTGATTGCCAACAGGGATATGAAAACCTTTCTCTCGGCGATTTGACAAAAACTTCACAAAGCCGTTTATGCTTATTTTCACAGACTAAATTGCAAATGACTTGATTTTATTTAACGGAGAACAAATGAAAAAGACTAATTTAAATACGAATACGGGAGTAATGCTTCACTTTCTGAGAGGAAGCAAGCGATTTTTTATATTTTCAATCCTCTCAATTTCCATTGTGAACTTTCTCTCCCTCACAATACCGCTTGCAATAAGCTATACGGTAGACACCATTCTGCTTGGAAAAGAAAGCAACCTTCCTGCCTTCATAAACAAGCTGATTGGCCTTATAGGAGATAAAGATTATTTAAAAAACAATTTGTACCTGATAGCCGCTTTCCTCATTGCGATAGGCGCGCTGTCCGCTTTATTTAACTACCTCCACAGATATTTCAACGCCAAAGGGGCTGAAACCCTTGTTGAAACTATGAGAAACGATATATTTACACATATCGGAAGACTTCCTTTCTCATGGCACACCGAAAATAAAACCGGGGATCTTATCCAGCGCTGTACCTCCGATGTAGATGCGGTTAAACGCTTTCTTTCAGAGCAGGTTACGGAATTGTTCAGAACTGTAATACTCGTTGCATTCGCTCTGTATTTTATGCTCGAACTGAATACAAAGCTCACTCTGATTGCTTTTATTCCGATACCCGTAATAATAATTTACTCTATTATCGCGCATGGAAAAATGGGAAAGGTTTTCGAGGCTGCGGACGAGGAAGAGGGCAAGCTTTCGGCGATAGCGCAGGAAAACCTTACCGGAGTAAGAGTGGTAAGGGCTTTCGGCCGAGAACTCTTTGAGAAGGAGCGCTTTGAAAAACAGAACACAAGCTATTGGAAAATGTGGATAAGACTTGACTGGATACTTTCAAGTTTCTGGGCTGTCGGAAACTTCCTCGTAGGCATACAGGTTATGCTGGTTGTAGTTTTCGGTGCATATTTTGCCACGAGAGGCGAGCTTATGAGCGGAGAATACATAGCGTTTTTCTCTTACAACTCAATGCTTATATGGCCCGTAAGAATGCTCGGCAGAGTAATTTCCGGCATGAGCCGTACGGGCATAGCTCTCTCAAGAATACAGTATATAATTGCCTCCCCTGTGGAGCAGGATTTAGGAAAACAGCTTACACCTGACCTAAAGCAGGACATTACCTTTGAGAATGTAAACTTTTCCTACGATGACACCAAGGACATACTCAGAGATATATCCTTTACCATAAAGGGCAGCACTACCATCGGTATACTGGGAGGCACAGGCTCCGGCAAATCTACCCTCATGCACCTGTTAAACAGGCTGTATCCCCTCCCTGCCGAAAACGGACGCATAAAAATAGGCGATACCGATATTTCGGATATAGAAACCGGGTATCTGCGCAAAAATATAGGAATGGTTTTACAGGAGCCTTACCTGTTTTCCAGAACGCTTGCCGAAAATATAGCTATGGGAAATGACGATGCAACCGAGCAGGATATTGAGGATGCCTCCAAAACGGCAAGCCTGCTTGACACCATACACAGCTTCAAGGAAGGCTTTAAGACCTTTGTCGGCGAAAGAGGCGTCACTCTTTCAGGCGGTCAGAAGCAAAGGACTGCAATTGCCCGTATGCTGATAGGGAATACTCCTATTATGATATTTGACGATTCACTTTCCGCGGTAGACGCCGAAACAGACGCAAAAATCCGCAAAGGACTTTTAGAAAAAGGAAAGGACAGCACCGTAATCATCATTTCACACAGGATTACAACTCTTATGAATGCGGATAAAATAATTGTGCTGGACAAGGGAAGGCTTGCAGAGGAGGGCTCTCACGAGGAGCTTCTTGCTAAAGGCGGCATTTATAAGAAAATTTACGACATACAGACTACTGCGCTTGAATATTGATAAAGGAGATTTGATGAACGACAATATAAATATAAAATTTCTGCCTTATTTCGGGCTTCCGAAAATTTTCCCGTATTTTAAGGCATATAAAAAGGATATTGCCATAATGCTCGGCATAGGGCTTATAGCAAGTGTTACGGAAACCATACTCCCGCTTTTTAACAAATATGCAATTGACAACTTTATAGGAAAGGGCGACTTAAGCAACATCTGGATTTTTGCGGCACTTTATGTTTCTGCCGTTTTGGTGCAGACGCTTGCGGAGCTTTTCTCCGTATATTTCGCGTCGAATATAGAAATAAGTGTTGCGAAAGATTTAAGAAATGAAAGCTTCAACCATTTACAGTCGCTGTCATTTTCGTATTTCAACCGTAACAATGTAGGCTACATACATGCCAGAGTAATGAGCGACACGGGGCGAATAGGGGAAATAGCTTCATGGTACATATTTGACATCATGTGGCATTTTTCCTATATCGTAGCCGCCTTTGCGGTTATGTTCTCGCTGGATGTAAAGCTTACCCTCGTTATTGCCCTGATTTTGCCTGTTGCTGTAATAGTGGTGGCATTTTTCCAGAAAAAGCTTCTTTTTCTCAACAGAGAGGTAAGGGAAATAAACTCCACCATCACGGGCGACTTCAACGAGGGAATTACCGGAGCCAAGGAGATTAAGACTCTTGTTGCGGAATCCAAGATAAATGACAATTTCCGCAACGACATACTTAATATGAAGAGAAAATCCGTACGGGTTGCTCATTTTTCAGCCCTCTCATCCTCTCTGGTTTCACTTGTGGGTTCTTTTATTATTGCTCTCGTACTTATGCAGGGAAGCGTGTTTACCCGAGATGGCATTATGCTCATAGGTACTCTTTCCGTATTCATGTCATTTGCACAGGGACTGATTGAGCCGATAAGATGGCTTACAATGACATTTGCAAACCTTGTGGCATCCTCCGTAAATATAGAGCGTTTTACCGCTCTTATGGAAACCCGCTCGGATGTAGCTGAGAGCGAGGAGGTTTTGGAGAAATACGGCGATATCTTTAACCCTAAAAAAGAAAACTGGGAAGAATTGCATGGCGATATAGAATTTAAGGATGTTACATTTAAGTATCCCGATGGCGACGAATATGTGCTTGAGCATTTTAACCTGAAGGTTCCTCAGGGAACAAATGTGGCTATAGTGGGAGAAACAGGTGCCGGCAAATCTACGCTTGTAAATCTTGTATGCAGGTTTTTTGAGCCTACAGAGGGACAGGTGCTTATAGACGGCAGGGATGCAAAGGAGCGTTCAGGTCAATGGCTGCACTCAAATATAGGCTATGTTCTGCAAACTCCGCATCTGTTTTCAGGAACAATACGCGATAATCTTAAATACGGCAAGCCTGAGGCTACCGATGAAGAGATAATGAAAGCCTTGGAGCTTGTTTCTGCGACAGGTGTGATAGAAAAGATGGACAAAGGGCTCGACAGCGAAGTAGGCGAAGGCGGAGATTTGCTCTCTACAGGAGAAAAGCAGTTGATTTCTTTTGCAAGAGCGATAATAGCCGAGCCTAAGATACTGGTTCTTGATGAGGCTACCTCATCCATAGATACCGTGACCGAAAAAATAATACAGGATGCCATAGACAAGGTAATTACAGGCAGAACCTCATTTGTAATAGCACACAGGCTTTCTACTATTGTAGAGGCAGATGTCATACTGGTTGTTAAAGACGGCAAAATTATAGAAAGCGGTAAACATGGAGAGCTTATGAGGGCAAAAGGATATTATCACAACCTGTTTACCAGACAGTTTGAAGAAAGTGTTGTGGATGCAATATAATTTCGAAATTTATCTCGGGAGGATGCTATGAGCAGATTTTTTAAGAGGCTGTTAAGTGCCGCCGCCTTCATAGGCAAATGTACGGCTGTAACTGCGGGTACATACTGCTTTTTGACTATGCCCAAGATGAGAAACAGAAAAAATCTGTCCGCCTTTAAGGGCAGGTATTATGCTCATCGCGGATTGTTCGACAATAACGGCGACGCTCCCGAAAACAGCCTGGCAGCCTTTAAGAAGGCTGTGGATATGGGCTTCGGGATAGAGCTTGATGTAACACTCAGCAAGGATAAGGTTCCGGTAATAATGCACGATGACAGTTTGTTCAGGGCCTGCGGAGAGGACTCCGATATAAGCCGGTATACCTTGGAGGAGCTTAAAGAAAGGTTTTATCTTTTTAACAGCTCTGAAAGAATACCTGCTCTTGCCGAGGTACTGGCGACAGTTGACGGTAAGGTGCCTCTTATTGTGGAAATCAAGTGTGATAATACGGATATGACGGTGTGCGAAGAAAGCTTCAAGCTTTTGGACGACTACAAGGGACTGTACTGCGTAGAGTCTTTTAATCCCCTTTGTGTGAACTGGTTTAAGAAATACCGCCCCGACATTGTAAGAGGGCAGCTCTCGGACAACTTTATAAAAGGAAAAGAAAAGGGCAATCCCGTCATTCTCTTCCTCTGCCAGAATTTGGTATTCAACTTTCTGACAAAGCCTGACTTTATTGCCTTTAACAAAAAATATACCGATATGCTCTCATTCCGCCTGGTAAGGAAACTCTACAAGGTTCCTACGGTTGCCTGGACTATAAAAAGCAAGACAGAGCTTGAAACTGCAAAAAAAGATTTTGATATAATGATATTTGACAGTTTTATACCTGAATAAGTTAAAAGCTGCTTCATCAAAACAAAATGATGAAGCAGCTTTTTTGTATACTCTCTGTCTCCTAATCTCCCTTGCTCTTTCTGACCTCATCCACCATATCGAGGTCATCCTTTGTAACCACAAGATTGGAAGTCTTTGTAGTTTCTCCCGGCTTTGTGATTGACACCTCTACCAGAGTTCCCTCCGGCAGACCTGTCATTATTACCTTTTTTACAAACTCTGCCGCCTTTGGGTGATTAGCTTCGAGTTTTCCTTTATATTTCAATATTGTAAACGGATTCATTACATGTTCTCCCTTGCATAAAGCTTTGCCAAAGCTGCCATTCTCTTTGCGAGCTTAACCGTAAAGTCCTTCTTGCCCATTCTCCACTCCCAGTTCCCGCCAAGTGTTGAAGGGGTATTTATCCTTGCTTCACTTCCAAGACAGAGAAAATCCTGCATAGGTATAATAGCCATATCTCCTACGCTCATGTAGGCATATCTGATAAGCTCCCACACTATATCTTCTTCATTGTCGGTATTTATTCCCAGATACTCTATCGCAAATTTCTTGAATTTTTTGTCCAACGAGCGGAACCAGCCAAGGGTTGTATCATTGTCATGCGTTCCCGTATATACTACCGTGTTCTTCGTATGATTGTGCATAAGATAAGTTGTATCCGCACCTCCATAAAACGCAAAATGAAGCACCTTCATACCCGGATATCCGCTTTTTGCAACCAGCTTTACAACGGAGCGTGTAAGATATCCCAAATCCTCGGCTATAACATCTCTATCTCCGAGTACCTCCTTCATTCTGGCAAAGAGCGCATAACCCGGTCCCTTAAGCCACTTTCCTTTTATGGCATTTTTTGCCCCGTAAGGAATGGAATAATAGGTGTCAAAGCCTCTAAAATGGTCTATTCTTACCGTATCATAAAGGTCGAATGCCCTTTTAAGTCTTTTCATCCACCACTCGTACTCTGTTTCCTTGTGATAATCCCATCTGTACAGAGGATTGCCCCAAAGCTGTCCTGTGGAGGAGAACGCATCCGGCGGGCAACCCGCTACCGCTATAGGCTTAAGCTCCTCGGTAAACTGGAAAAGTTCAGGACTTGCCCATGCATCTGCAGAGTCAAAGGCTACATAGATAGGCACATCGCCTATTATCTTTATGCCTTTTTCATTGGCATAGCTCTTAAGCTTTGTCCATTGAATATCAAATACCCACTGAATAAAGGTATAAAACTCAATGTCCTCCTTCAATTCCTTTCTGTATTTTGACAGAGTCTTTTCCTCTCTGAGCCTCAATCCCTCTTCCCATTCCGTCCAGGCTGCACCGTTCATCCTGTCCTTTATAGCCATAAACAACGCATAGTCGGGAAGCCACAGTTCATTAAGCCTCTTAAATTCATCAAGACTTATTCCGTATCCGAACTTAAGTTCCTTCTTCTTAGCCTTATCAAAAGCCAGTCTTAAAGCCTTAAACCTTGACCTGTATACTTTTTTGTAATCCACCTTCTTTGAGTTTTTTCCGAAATCGAACTTATTCAACTCCGCCGTTGTTACAGCTCCGACTTTCTCAAGCTCTTCAAGGTCGACAAAATAAGGGTTTCCCGCATAGGTGGAGAACGACTGGTAAGGACTGTCGCCGTAACTTGTAGGACCTAACGGAAGTATTTGCCAATACCCCTGTCCTGCCTCTTTCAACCTGTCGACAAATTCGTAAGCTTCCTTGGAAAAGCAGCCTATTCCATACTT
>JBHADN010000204.1:0-2822 GCA_041855085.1 Catonella sp. | reverse complement strand
TTAAGACCGGTTCTTTGCTTGTGATTTACGATGCCGATGTGCTTGAAGCGGAGTTGCTCATAAATGCAATAGTGAGATTGTCAGGCTTTGAAGATGAAACGGAATTAAATGTATGCGCGGCTGGAAACGAAATAAGACTGGCTCACAGGTCTTTGAATTACGCGATTTTGGATAAATCTAAGGGATTGCTTGATATAAATACGGTTCTTCCTTTTGCCTTTATATCGCTTGCAATTTACGAGTATTCGAGAACAGGAACTCTCGGAACTCCTCAACCGATAACACTGCTGTACTGGGCATACGATATGCTCGGACTGAAGGGGTAGGTTTATGGTGGAAAATTTTATGTTCAACACCTTATATAAATTTCAGGTAATGCATTCTATTCCGGGAAGACTGCGACTTCATATTCCTTACATAAAGAAAATTCCGGAAAACTGGCATTTGGAAGAGAGTTATTTTGAACTGGCAAAGAAAGTAAAAGGAATTAGTAAACTGGAGCTTTCTTTTGTCACGGGAAATGTTTTGATTTTATATGATGTTAAGTTGACAAACGAACAGGATATCATTAAAAATCTTAAGGAGCTTGGAAAACTCGCCCTGCAAAACAAATCGTTTTTCGAGAAGTTCAATCCAGAGCAAAAAGATGAAATGATTAGAGAGTTTATAAGACTCGGCAAATCGAAATGTGACTTTATTGAATAGGAGAAATGCCAATATGTTTAATATGAAAACTAAGGAAGTTCCTCTGATGAAAGTGGAGGTTTCTCACAGTTTGCCCGGAAGACTGAGACTAAGGTCGAGAGCCTTGTTTTATTTAGGCCAATTTAAAGAAGAACTTGTAGAGTCTATGAATAAATGCACGTCGTTTACTTCGGTTAAATACACTCCCGAAACCGGAACTATGCTTATATATTTTGACGATGAAGCTTTAAATTCGGAAGATGTGGTCGAGATAGTACAAAGTCAGATAGGGATATATTCTCTTTACGCATATTCGGCAGAGAGAACAAAAAATAACTCTCTGACAGTGAATGAAAGAAGACTTCAGGATGTCAGCGTGCAGGAGATGTTTAAAAGAGTGGCTTTGTCTGCTGGAGGGTTGCTGGTTTTCGGACTTAGAAATCCGAATATAATGCCTCAGGTCGGAAAAAATCAAATGGCATCAATGCTCAGCCTTATGCTGTCAAAGGAAATATTTACAAGCGGACTGGATTCTTTGATAAAATCTAAAAGACCAAACGCCGATACGCTTACTGCTACGGCTATAATTACAGCGATTTTAACAGGAAGAGGACTTTCGGCTCTAATGACAATACTGCTCTCCGATATAGCCGAGCTTATGACTGCATACACTATTTCAAATACCAGAAATGCCATTAAAGATATGCTGGATACGGGAGATAACAGTCATTTTGTGGTAGAGCCGGACGGCAAACTGGTGCTTACAAGAGTTGAGGATATTTTGCCTGAACAGATTGTAAGTGTACAGACAGGAGATAAGTTGAGTATTGACGGGATAGTTTTAGAAGGAGAGGGCTATATAGATCAGGCGGCCATAACAGGAGAATTTTATCCGGCGCACGCAACAAAAAATCATCAGGTCTATGCCGGGACTATATTAAAGTCAGGTCAGCTTCGCATACTTGTAAACAGAGTCGGAGATGACACCACAGTTTCGAGAATTGTCAATATGGTGGAGGATGCAGTAAGTAAAAAAGCTCAAATACAAACTTATATGGATAAGTTTTCGGCAAAGCTTATCCCGCTTAACTTTATACTTGCTGGCACTATGTATTTTTTCACTAAGGATATAAACAGGGCGCTCAGTATGATGATTATAGATTATTCCTGCGGAGTAAGACTTTCTACCGCCACAGCTTTGTCGGCTTCCATTTATAACGCCGCAAGAAACGGTGTTTTGATAAAAGGAGGAAACTATATCGAGGCTTTGGCTCAGGCGGATTCTTTAGTCCTTGACAAAACGGGAACCATCACTGAGGGAAGACCGAAGGTTACGAGCATCATCTGTGCTGAAAATATAAGTGAAAGGCAGATTATTGAACTTGCATCAGCCGCTGAGGAAGATTCCTCTCATCCTATTGCTTATGCAATTTTGGAAAAAAACAGGAAAGCCGGCTACACCATTCCTTTGCATGATTTGATAACAACGGACGTGGGTCAGGGAGTGAGTACGCCCGTTCACGGATACGGAATTGTAAGAGTAGGCAATAAACGCTATATGAAACAAAATTCCATCGAGATAGACGAACTTTATAATGACATAAAAGGCTTGGAGCAGTTGGGAGAGGCTGTGGTTTATGTCGCACTTGAGGACAGATTAATCGGTGCTATAGGTATTCACGACGCTTTAAAAGAAAATATGAAAAAGGCACTTAACAGACTTAGAAATATGGGATTTGACGATATTCGTCTACTTACGGGGGATTTGAATTTTCAAGCCGAAATAGTAGCTTCCAGAATGCATATGGACGATTACAAAGCTGAACTTATGCCTGAGGACAAGGCTAAGACGATTTTAAGTATGCAGTCCTCAGGGTCAAAGGTTATGATGATAGGTGACGGAGTAAATGATGCTCCGGCTTTGGCATATGCGGATGTCGGGATAGCTATGGGAAATACCAGGACAGATGTTGCAATCGAGTCTTCAAGCGTTACCATAACAAATGACGATCCTCTTTTAATTCCATCTACCGTAAGACTTGCAAGGGAAACAATGAGGATTATAAAAGAGAACTTCGCTATGGTTATAGGGATAAACTCGGTGGGCATAGGGTTATCGGCATTCGGAATAATTCCGG
>JBHADN010000203.1:0-5031 GCA_041855085.1 Catonella sp. | reverse complement strand
TGTTTTACTGAATCTTGAAAAGTTCGGGCTTACACATGAGCCTACGGTTATGGAGTCGATAGCTTCGGGAGTCGATGTGGTTTGTTTCAGCGGAGATAAGCTGCTCGGAGGGCCGCAGGCAGGCATCATAATAGGCAGGAAAAAATATATAGATATGATGAAGAAGAATCAGCTTACAAGGGCCTTGAGAGTGGATAAGTTTACGGTAACCGCGCTTGAGCTTGTTCTTCTTGACTATCTTTCAGAAAAAAAGGCGGTATCTGAAATACCCGTGCTTAAGATGATCAGCGAAAGTACGGAGTCGCTGTCTAAAAGAGCGGAGGTGCTTTCGGGCATACTGAAAGAAAGATGTAAAAATGCGGAAATTTATATAGAAACTTGTGAATCGCAGGTGGGAGGAGGCTCTTTGCCGCTCGAGAGACTGCCCAGCTTTGCTGTGGTCATAAAACCGCTTTCAAGAAGCGTTACGACACTCGAGGAGGACATGAGGAAGTTCGAGCCTGCCATTGTTGCAAGAACTGCCGAGGACTCCGTGTGGCTGGATGTAAGAACATTGTCGGACGATGATTTTGACGCTATCGGGGCTATGTTTGGAGGTGTCCTTTAATGAAGCATATCATAATAGGAACCGCAGGACACATAGATCATGGCAAAACCACTCTCATACACGCTTTGACGGGGCGCAATACGGACAGACTTAAGGAAGAGCAGAAGAGGGGCATAACCATAGAGCTCGGTTTTACATGGTTCGACCTGAAGGATAATACAAGATGCGGTATTATAGATGTGCCGGGACATGAGAAGTTCATAAACAATATGGTTGCAGGCGTTGTAGGTATGGATCTTGTGCTTATGGTTGTGGCGGCGGACGAGGGAATCATGCCGCAGACCAAGGAACATCTTGATATACTGGGACTTTTGGGCATAGAAAAAACCATACTGGTACTCAATAAATGTGATACTGTTGATGAAGAGTGGCTCACTCTTATGGAAGAGGATGTAAGGGAAGAGCTTAAGGGCACTATAATGGAGGGCGCTCCCTTAGTAAAGATTTCGGCTATGTCGGGTGACGGAATAGAGGAGCTTAAGGAACTGATACTTAACATGGTAAAGAATGATGTTAAGGAAAGAGATGTAAACAGTATACCAAGACTTCCGGTAGACCGAGTATTTTCCATACCGGGCTTCGGTACGGTAGTAACGGGAACTCTGATTTCAGGAACTATAAATAAAAACGATACTCTTGAAGTTTTTCCTGTAGGAAAAGAGTGTAAGATAAGGTATATACAGGTACATGAAACCAACAAGGACAGTTGTGCGGCAGGACAGAGAGTTGCGCTTAATCTGGGAAACATTCACAAAGAGGAAATAAGCAGGGGATGTGTCATAGCTTCGGTAGGAAGTATGGAAAATTCCCGTATTATGGATGTAAAGCTGTCTGTGCTTAAGGACTCAAACCGCTCGATAAAAAACAGAGACAGGCTTCATCTGTTCACGGGAACAAGTGAGCTGCTCTGCAGAGCCGTATTGCTTGACTCGGACGAACTTAAACCGGGAGAAACGGGACCTGCACAGCTTCTTTTGGAGGAGGAGATTGCGGCAAAGCGAGGGGACAGATTTATAGTGCGCTTCTACAGCCCTCTCGAAACCATAGGCGGAGGTGTGATTTTAGAGCCTAATCCTCGCAAGAAAAAGAGGTTTAACGAGGAAGCCATAGAGGAACTGTTAAAGAAGGAGTCGGGTTCTCTCGCCGATGTATGCGAGTTAAACATAAGGGCGGAAACGGAAGATTTACTTACTTTAAGAGAGCTTGCAAAAAATATGTCGCATTCTGCGGAAGAATTGCTGCCTTATATTGAGGAGCTTAAAGCGGGAGGAATTATTTACGAATTCCCTAAAAATAAGGATGTATTTTACTGGCACAGGGATAATGCCTTTATAGTTTCTCAGGAAATTACAAGGGACCTCAACAAATTTTATGAGAAATATCCTTACAGATACGGAATAAAGAAGGCGGAAATACATTCATCCTATATGAAGAAGGTTAAGCTTAATGTCTTTGAAGAATGTATAAATAAACTGGTTTCAGAGAATATTATACAGGTAAAAAATGAATACATCTGTCTGCCGGGGTATGAGATAAACAAGGATGACACATACAGGGCAATAGAAAAGCTGCTCACGGATACATTTGAAACGGCGGGCTATGCTTTCCTCAGATTTTCGGAAATAGACAGGAAGAAGTATCCTGAAGAAGTCGTGATGGATGTGCTTCATGTTATGATGAATGAGGAAAAGGCGGTTAAGGTCGGTATTGAGCTTGAAATGTATACTATGAAGCATTTTATGGATACTGCAACTCAAAGGGTTTTAAAGCACTTTGAAACCAACGAAATAATTACAATATCAGAAGTAAGGGAGATGTTTGAAACAAGCAGAAAATGTGCAAAGCCTATTATTGAATATATGGACAGTATAAAAGTTACTAAAAAAGTAGGCGGAGAAACGGAAAGGGTGGCATACAAATGACATTAAAGCAGTTGGAAGCATTTGTAAAGATAGCTAATAATAAAAGCTTTACTCTGGCAGCCAAAGAGCTGTTTATAACTCAGCCAACTGTAAGCGCATACATTAACAACCTTGAAGAAGAGCTTGGAGTAAGAGTTTTTGACAGGACAACAAAAGAGGTACAGCTCTCGGACGAGGGAAATAAGATATACCTCTATGCAAAGGAGATGTTGGAGCTTACGGAAAAAATCCAGACTGTATTTTCAAATACTGAAAGAGATTCCGTTGCAAGGCAGATAATTATATCTACATCCTCAATTCCCGGACAGTTTCTGCTTCCGGAGATTTTGGCGAATTTTGGTAAAAAATATCCGAATGTAGACTTTAAAGTGAGGGAAACCGACAGCGAAGGCGTTGTAAATGATATTACGGAGCACAAGGCTGATATCGGCTTTGCAGGAACGGAAGTCAATACAAATAAATGTAAGTTTATTCCTTTTTACGATGATGAACTCATACTTGTTACGGAAAATTCTGAAAAATATCGCAAAATAGCTGAAAAGGAAAAGAATTTTGACTGGATTAAAAATGAAGATTTCATTATGAGGGAAAGCGGCTCAGGTACGAGAAAGGAAGCGGTAAAGCTGCTTGAGGACTGTGGTATCTTTTTTGACGAGATTAAGGTAAAAGCTACATTTGAAAAGACGGTAACCGTTATAAACTCGGTAATCAACGGAGTCGGCATATCTATGATGTCGAGGCTTGCCGTGGAAAGGGAGATTGAAGCGGGAAAACTCTTGGAATTCAAGTTTTCGGAGGACGGCGGTTTCAGAAAGATATACATGGTCACGGAAAAGAAAAACAGAGTTTCAGAAGTTGCCAAAGACATGATGAATGTAGTAGGAAAAATGTATAAGGTTGATTTAAGTCAGCTCTAGTATGAAGCGTGAACCCGAATTGGCTGTGAATATGAGCAGACAGTTCGGGTTTTAAGATTTTTTAGAGGAGGTATGTATGAAAAGATGTCTGCTTTATGGCGACTCCAACACTTACGGTGCAAATCCGGAGAATCTTCATAAAGGGGGAAGATATGAGGAAGAAAAGAGATTTACCTATATGCTTTCAGAGAAGCTGAAAGCTGAATGGGAGTTTGTTGTAGAAGCGAAGGTAGGAAGATGTATACCGTCTATGGAGTTTGAATTTGAAGAGTTTGGAGAAATATTAAAAAAAGCGGGTAATATCGATTTGTTTGCAGTAATGCTCGGAACCAATGATTATCTAAGCTACAGTAAGCCGGATGCCGAGAGAGTGGCAAAAAGGATGAGAGCATTTTTAGAAAAGGTAAGAGCGGAAAGCAAGGCGGAAATTCTGATGATAGCCCCTCCCTGTCTGGATTTTACAGGCGACAGATATTACGGAAAATTTACCACCTTGGACGGAGGACTCTCGCTTGCTCTGAAAAATGTAGCCGCTGAATTCGGAATATTTTTTGCGGATGCGGGGAGTGTACCTCTCTCGGTTGCAAAGGACGGAATACATCTCACGGAGGAAGCACAGCCGAAGCTGGCGGAGTATCTGGCGGAAGTATTTATGAAGATATAATATACACTGCAGAGTTGCAGACAAAATTTCTTCTTGATATATTATGTAAAATAATATATAATCATTACAGAATTATTACAAAAATATTACGAGAGCGTGGGGGTAATGATGGGAAAGAAGATTTTGCTGTTTTGCTGTATGCTGCTTGCAGGAGTTATGTTTACCGCAGGTACATATACAGCTAAGGCTAATGAAACGGAAGCAGCAACCTCAGCAGCAGTAGAGGTTTTGGAAAATGAAGAGGTAGAGAAAATATCCGAGGAGGCTGTAAGCGGCAGCGCAGTTGAAGCCGTTACGACTGAGGAAACGGATGTGACGGCAACGGCTGAGGAAGAAGAAGCGGAAGCTGTAGAAGAAAAGCCTAAGAAAGTTAAAAAGACCAAGAAGACGGTTAAAGAAAAAAAGCTTATCTACAATGCTACCGATGAAGAGCTTAAAATGCTTGCCTGTGTTATATTTCTTGAAGCGGGAAACCAGTCGTACGAGGGTAAGCTTGCAGTAGGAAATGTAGTGCTTAACAGGGTTCTAAGCAATAAGTTTCCGAATACGATAAAAAGCGTTATATACCAGAAGGTTGTAAGCAGAGGAGTTACCTATTATCAGTTTTCACTCTGCAAGCCGGGAGGAAGACTTGATCAGGCTATGAAGGTATTCGGCAAAAGAACCGGCTGGGCAAAAACTGCGGAAGAAGAGGCGGTAAAGGCGGCTAAGGCGGCACTGGAGGGCAAGGAAGCTCTTGCTAAGAAGTACCACTTCTTTATGGTGTATAACAGCAGTATAAAGGCAAGAAAGCCGGATGGCGTAAAGCTGGGAGATCATTATTTTTATAATTATTAGAATAAGAGGGGCTTTGTCAGTAAACATGTCGATTTTTGAAAAGTTTATTGATATAGCCCTGCTTTTGTGTTAATATTTATGAAG
>JBHADN010000202.1:0-14742 GCA_041855085.1 Catonella sp. | reverse complement strand
GCTGTCGGAAAATCCCGTCTGCATACCGAAACTCTGCAAGAAGCTTCCCGACCTGTCCGCTATTTCAAGCCTGTCCGTCCGCTCGTTTGTCCAACTGACTCTCCCGTCTTTACATATTACGGTAAGGTTCAGTTCATTTACCTTGCCTGCACTTACTTCCGAAAGACAGAGCGAGGCTATTATTCCGCTTTCAAACTCCAGAGTTACTATGGCTATATCCTCATTTTTCAGCTCGAACTTACTTCCCGTTTCATTCTCCGTGAGATTTCCTCTTTCATCCAGATACAGGCTGTCCGTCCTGTTCTTAAATTTTGCGCTTACCCTCGATATGCTTTCCCCTGTCACAAACTGCATAAGGTCAATGAGATGCGATCCTATCTCGGACACAGCCCTCAAATCGTTGCCGCCGTCGGCATCAAACCTCCATGAATTCATTACCGGAGGTATATGAAAACTCTGTTCGTATATTCCATAAAGCATAAGCGGCTCTTTAAACCTTTTTGACTCTATCAGTTGTTTCATTTCCTGAACCGCCGGATAAAATCTGTTATTAAAGCACACACATACCTTCGCTCCGCTTTCGTCTATAAGCCTGCTTAGGCTTTCAGCCTCTTCCTTCTTTAAGGTAAGAGGCTTTTCACAGATAACGGGAACCTTTTTTTCTACAAAAAACTTTATCATCTCGTAATGAAGCGACGGCTCCGTGCATATATGCACACAGTCTATCCTGTCTATGTCTATATCTCTGTAATCCGTTCTCCACTCCACAGCATTGCAGGCAGCCGCAAACTCCCTTGCCTGACTTTCAATATTACTTACTGCCGAGTATACGGTATTTCCTGCAGCAAGAATGGCAGCCGCATGCACCTTTGCGATAAACCCCGCACCTATTATAGCAATATTCTTCATCTCTTCCTTCCACCTGTCTTAAAATATAGGTCTACATACAAACCCTCAATTTTTACAAAAGAAAACTTTCAGCCTCCTGATGTCGTCTACTTAAAATTTTGCATCCTCTCGTTTGCCTCTCTGTAAATCCTCTCAGGTTCTTCTCCTATGTCGAATTTTCCGTTTTCGTAAAGTATCCTGCCGTTTATCATAGTCAGCGCGACATTTTGCTTGCTTCCGCTGTATACCAGATTTTTAACTATGCTATTGACAGGCTGCATATTCGGCTGATGCATATCTATCATTATGAGGTCTGCAAGCTTTCCCTCTCTCAGGCAGTCACAATCTGTAAGCCCCATAGCTATGGCTCCGTTTGTACATGCCATTTTAAGCACTTCCTCGGCAGGAACTGCGGAAGCATCATTCTCCTTAAGCTTTGCAAGCCCCGTCACAAGGAACATCTCCCTGAACATATCCAGACAGTTGTTGCTAGCAGGTCCGTCCGTACCTATAGCCACTCTCACACCGTTTTTCAGAAATTTAGTCACATCGGCAATTCCGCTTGCAAGCTTCACATTTGAACCCGGATTGGTAACCATTGTCAAATCACGCTTTTTAAATATTTCAATATCTTCATCCGACATATATATACAATGATAGCCGCCGCCGCCGTACTCAAACAGCCCAAGGCTGTCCAAAAAAGCGGTGGGCGTTTTTCCGTTTCTCTTAATACAGCCCTGCACCTCGTCAAAGCTCTCCGAGTTATGAGTAAATACCGGTGCTTTAAACTCATCCGCAAGCCTTGCAAGCCCCTCAAGAAGCTCCTTAGAAGCGGTGTACTCCGCATGAAAGCCCAATTTATAGCTTATCAAATCGCTGTAATTGTTAAATTTATTGTAAAACTCTCTTACCTCCGATAAAGAAGACATAAAATTGCTGAGCGCGGAAACGAAAACGGTTCTGAAACCCGTATCGACAGAAGCCTTTACTATACCCTCCTGATGAAAATACATGTCAAAGTCGGCGGTAATCCCCGATGTAAGATATTCCATGAATGCAAGTCTGCTGAACCAGTAGGCATCTTCTACAGTAAGCTTCGCCTCCATAGGAAACACCTGATTGTTAAGCCAGTCCATAAGCGGCATATCATCTGCAAAGGAACGCAGAAAAGTCATAGGAGAATGCGTATGCGCATTCTTAAATCCCGGCATTAGAAGATTGCCCCTTGCGTCTATCTCCCTGTCAAATTTGCCGCAGGGCCTGTCCGTATCGGAACTTCCTATATAGCTTATTCTGTTGCCGTCGGTATGAAGCTCTCCCTCAATAACCTCTAAATTTCCGTCCATAGCAAGAATTTTGGCATTATAAAATCTTATTTTCATCTTATCTCTTTCCTTTGTCGTAAATCTCTCCCAAGGCCCTAGGTGCTCTGTTGTACTTTGAGAAGAATATAAGCAGCAGCAAGGTTAAAACATACGGAAGTATCATAGCCAAATCGGAGTAGCTGCTTGGCATCTCCATCTTCTTTACAAGGAAATATCCCCCCGAACGCGCAAATCCGAACAAAAGGCAGGACGCAAATGTAGGAAGTATATTCCAGTTTCCGAAAATCAATGCCGCAATAGCTAAAAATCCGTAGCCTACAAAATTACTGCTCGCAAATTTTCCTGAAATTGAGTAGGCGAAGCAAATACCGGCAAGCCCCGACAGTCCCCCTGAAATCATAACTGCAATCATCCTGATTTTAGCAACATTTTCCCCTGCCGCATCCACCGCATGGGGATTATCTCCGCAGGCACGCAGATTCATTCCGTATCGGGTTTTGTAAAGCAGATACCAGAAGATGAGAGCCAGTATCAGTATTATTATTTCAAAAGGATATATGTCCTTAAATACGGCTCCTACAACCGGAATGCCCGAAAGCCCCGGCACAGTTATCTTAGGTGAAACTGCAAGCACAAATTTGTCGGAAGCCGCTCCGAATATAACCTTATTCAGTATCTTGGTAAGGTAGGCGGTAAGAGCCACAGCTAAAATGTTTATTACCACACCGCTTATTACCTGATTGGCACTAAGTTTTATACAGAGAAATGCGTGCAGGAGCGAATAAATCGCACCGCCTGCAACCGCAAACAACGCAGCTATAGCAAACTGCGCGGACGGACTTATATCGTAGCCGTTTGTAACTATAACCGCCACAAGAGCACCTACAAAAGCTCCCATGCCCTGAAGCCCTTCAAGGGCGAGGTTGGTTATACCGCTTCTTTCGCAGTATATTCCTCCTACTGCCATAATAAACAGAGGAAGAGAAAAGGATAAACCGTCTATTATAATACTTTCCATTACTCTTTATCCTCCTTTTCCTTTGCTCCGCCTTCCGTCCTTTCCCTGTTTACATAATAGCGTATATACGCGCTGCAGGCAGAGAATAAAAGTATTATGCCGGTTATAACCGCCGTAATCTCCGTTTCGATGCCTGAGGCAGAGTTAAGGTAGGTACTTCCCTTGCTGAGCAGGGTTATTAAAAATGAAAAGAAAACTATACCTATAGGATTGCTGTTTGCAAGCAGAGCAACCGCTACCGAGTCAAATCCCGCCGACGGCAGAACTCTCGGCTGTATGGAACCGAAAAATCCCAGATAATAAGTCACTCCCGCAAGTCCTGCAAGCGCTCCCGAAACCGCCATAGCATATATCATATTTCTTCCTACATTGATTCCCGCGTACCTCGATGCATTTCTGCTGCGACCTACGCTCTTTATTTCAAAGCCGAAGCAGGTTTTATCCAGGAGAAATCTTATGAATAATGCAGCGACTATTGCCAGAATTATACCTAACGGCAAATCAATCTTCAAATTACCCATAAGTGTATCCATAAGTGTGAGCCTTGATGCTGCGGACACCACCTGTGACTGACGCGACACGGGATTTACATAGTATGTATTTATAAAAAAGCTTATAACATACTGTGCTATGTAGTTAATCATTATGGTGGACACAACCTCGTTTATATTGAATTTATATTTGAGCCAGCCTACAAACATTCCTATAAGCATTCCCACTATCATTCCCACCAATATGACAAGCGGCTTTGCAAAGACAGCCGACAGAGGGCTGTAGCCTATAAGTATGGAACTTACAAAGCCTGCGGTAAGCATCTGGCCTGCCACACCTATATTAAACAGCCCCGCCTGAAGAGCAACGGCAACCGACAGTGAAGCAAATATCATAGGCGTCCATGCATTCAGAAAACTTGTAAAATCGGTAAGCATACTCTTATATGCGGCATATGTCGCCTTCGGCAAAATTCCGGAGCCCTGCAGCAGATTCAGGTAAGCCGTAAACGGATTTTTCCCCTGAAGGGCAATAACTATCGCTACTGCAACTATACTCAGTAAGATTGCAAAAAGCGGGATTGTTATGTTCTGGGTTTTCTCATTTCCAAGACAGGCTCTGAGAAAATTTCCCTTATTTTTATTTCTCATCTGTGTTTACCCCCATCATAAACTCACCTACCTGATTCGGTGTAAGAGTTCCTGCATCCGCTATCTTGCGTATTTCTCCGTTGTATATGACACCGATTGTGTCGGCAAGACTCATTACTTCCTCAAGCTCAAGCGAAATCAGCAGAACCGCCTTTCCTGAATTTCTCTCTTTAATTATCTGTTTATGAATATTTTCAATCGCACCTATATCAAGCCCTCTTGTAGGCTGAACAAAAATCATAAGCGGAGAGTCAAGCTCTATTTCTCTGCCTATTATGGCTTTTTGCTGATTTCCTCCGCTCATAGAACGAACAACAGTTTTTATTCCCTGTCCGCTCCTTATATCATAGCGTTCAATCAGTTCTTTTCCGTTCTCCTCTATCGCCTTTTGATTAAGTATACCCTTTGCGGAATATGGCTCTTTAAAATATTTCTTCAGCACAAGGTTGTCCTGAAGGCTGAAATCCATAATAAGACCGAATTCCTGACGATCCTCCGGTATATAGGATATTCCCTCCAAGTTTCGCTTTCTTATACTGTAGGAGCTTATATCCTTTCCGTTTAATACAACGCTTCCATCCGATATCTTTTCAAGTCCGACTATGGCATCCGCTATCTCCACCTGACCGTTTCCGGACACGCCTGCTATTGCAAAAATTTCTCCCGCTCTTACCTCAAAGGATACATTCTTTACTACAGGGAAGCCATCTCTGTTTTTTACCGTTAAGTTTTTTACCTCCAACACCTTTTCGCCGAAATTTGCCGAAGGCTTTTCAACCTCAAAGGAAACCTCACGACCTACCATAAGATTTGCCATCGTCTTAGTGGATGTTTGTGCTACATCAAGTACATCTACCAGTTTTCCCCTATTCAAAATAGCACATCTGTCAGCTACCTGTTTAATCTCTTCCAATTTGTGGGTAATCAAAATGATTGTCTTTCCCGCCTCACGCAGCCCCCTTATTATTCCCAGCAAAAATTGAATCTCCTGAGGGGTAAGCACCGCCGTAGGCTCGTCAAATATAAGAATTTCCGCCTCTCTGTAAAGCATTTTAAGTATTTCCACTCTCTGCCTTACGGAAACACCGATATTTTCGATAACATCCGTAGGATTTACCTCAAGACCGTATTTAGCTGACAGCTCTGCTATCTTTTTATCCTCTTTTTTAATGTCCACATAAGGTAAAATTCCAAATTTCTTATCCTTGCAGGGAAGCCCCAGAATAATATTTTCGGTAATTGTGTAATTATGCACAAGTTTAAAGTGCTGATGTACCATACCTATATTAAGACTTGTTGCATAGCTAGGGGAAGATATCTTCTCTTTTTTGCCTCTGACAAATATTTCTCCCTCATCAGGCTCATACATACCAAAGAGCATACTCATCAAGGTGGATTTTCCTGCACCGTTCTCCCCCAGCAGCGCAAAAATCTCCCCTTTTTTTATCTGAATTGTCACATTGTCATTTGCCACAATGCCCGGAAAATGTTTTGTCACATTCTTCATTTCAACAATATATTCTGACATGCTTCTTCCTCTCATAAGCTATATTTTGAAAACTGCCCGGTGCAGAAGCAGACAATCTTCTGTACTGAGCAGTTATCTGTACATCATCTTTTAATATATAGACCTTATAACAATATTTCAGATTATCGGCAAGCTTCAGCCGTTACTTCGTTTTTCCGAAATTATTTAAGTCCTGTGAAATCCTCAGGTGTCATGTTGTTGAAGTTAGCCGCCGGAACTATGCTTCCGTTCTGAACTAAAGTGTATACCTCGTCAAGCTTGGTTACTGTATCCGCCGACAACTGATGTCTGCCCTCAGCCTTTACAAAGCCTGTAGAGTCGGTATCTGCTCCGAGAAGAGCGTTTTCTCCCTTGAAGCTTCCTACAAGCACCGCTTCCAACTGCTTCTCAACATTAGAGTGCATTACCTTAAGACCTGAAGTCAATATAATATTTTCCGAGCCGTTTGCTCCGTCATCAAACTGGTCTACATCACAGCCGATAACCTTTGCGTTTCCTGCCTCTTTAACCGCAGTAAATACACCGTTGCCGGAGCCGCCTGCCGCTACAAAAAGTATATCACAGCCCTCATCTAAGAGCGCCTTTCCTACCACCTTTCCGGTAGCTTCATCCGAAAAGCTTCCGATGTAGTTTCCACCCACATTTGCATTGGTAACATCAGTTCCTGCATAAGAAGGAAGCTCTATGCACTCCACTCCCGTGTTAAACTTTGCATTTGCATAGTTTACACCGGACTCAAAGCCGTACTGGTAGTTTACATTTGACGGGAAAGCTATACCGTTTATTACAGCCACCTTCTTTGTCTTTGATTCGAGAGCTGCCGCCATACCTGCAAAAAATCCGCTCTCCTGCTCCTTAAACTGCATAGCGTAAACATTGTCAAGTGTAACTTCCTTACCCTCCGCATCCGACGGATAAGCATCCACAAGGATGAACTTGGTGTCAGGGTTGTCTGAAGCTATGCTTCCGATACCTGAAAACTGAAATCCGCAGCATACGATAACATCGTAATCCGCCACAATATCCGCAACCGCCTGTATAGCTGCCGCAGTATCTCCGCTCTCCTCGCGTACCGGAGTTACCTTCGCTTCAGGATGATTTTGGATGAAAGCCAGAATACCGTTGTAATTGTCCTGATTAAAGCTTCCGTCATCCACTCCCGACGGACTTGTAACGATAGCAATCTTAAGCCCTTCGGCAACTGCTGAAGATACGGCTGATTGCACAGTCGATGCCGCTGTCGAAGTTGTAGAAGCTGCCGATGATGCTGCAGTTTCCGATGTCTTTGGTGCTGCCGTACTTCCACAAGCCGTCAGAAGCGCCACGCTGAGAACTGCGCCTGTAAGTACTCTTAGAATCTTTTTCATTTTCTACCTCACTTTGTTTATATAAATTTTTAAGAACACAAATTGATAATTGTTTCCGTGACGAGTTTTGTAAACAGCGGAGCCACTCTCTCCCCTGTAACCCTCACATCTTCCTCCGTAAGAGGAATTTCTGAAATCCCCGCTCCAAGGTTTGATATACAGGAAATTCCGCAAACTTTCATACCCATATGGGCTGCAGCGACAGCTTCACACGCCGTACTCATACCTACTGCATCTCCGCCCAGTATTCCTATCATCCTTACTTCCGCAGGAGTTTCAAAATTCGGACCGCTTGTCTGGGCATATACCCCATGCCTTAGCCTTATGCCAAGCCTTGCCGCCGAAGCATCTATAATCCGTACCAAGTCCTTTGAGTAAATCTCGGACATATCCGGGAAACGCTCTCCCAATTCGTCTATATTAGCTCCTATGAGCGGCGACGGAACGAAATTCATAATATGGTCGGTAATTACCATAAAATCTCCCGCTTCAAACTCCTTATTCACGGAGCCGGAAGCATTGGTAAGAAACAGGATTTTTGCTCCCATCATCTTCATAAGTCTGGTCGGAAGCACCACATCCTCCATCGAGTATCCCTCGTAGTAATGCACCCTGCCCTGCATAATTACCGTCGGTACCTTACCTACATATCCGAACACAAACCTCCCTCTATGCCCGGAAACCGTCGAAACCGGGAAATCCTTTATCTCACTATATTCTATTGTATGCACCGCATTTATCGTTTCCGCATAATTTCCAAGTCCCGAGCCTAAAATCAGAGCCACCTCCGGCACGAAAGGAATCCGCTCTTTTATGCTCTCGTAGCACCCCTTAAGTCTTTCATATACAGTATTCATGGTCACAATCCTTTCCCAATACCATTATACACAAAAATAAAATTTCTTCAACAGAATTTAGACTACTTAATCTTATCAAGAACAACCTCTATTGCCTTATCAAGCTGATTGTCCTCGCTTCTTTCAACCTTTCCGTCCTCCTTCGCCTTTTCATCAAGTTCTTCCACGATATCCGGCTCTATTCCGGTACCATGTATATCTATTCCGTCCGGAGTATAGTACTTGGATACCGTAACCTTGATTGCGGAACCGTCGCCGAGAGGAACTATGGACTGAACTATTCCCTTGCCGAAGGTCTTTGTGCCTATGAGGGTAGCTGCATCATAATCTCTCATAGCACCCGAAAACACCTCCGAAGCGGATGCCGAGTTTCCGTTAACCAAAATGGCTACAGGCTTGCTGAATTTTTCTTTGTCCGTAGACTCTTCCACCACCTTTTTCCCGTTTTTATCCAGAGTATAGACTATAACCCCTTTCGGCAGCATCCTGTCCAGCATATCGCAGGTCACATCAAGAAGTCCTCCCGGATTATCTCTGAGGTCTATTACAAGCCCCTCCATACCGTCTTTCTCAAGAGCATCCAAAGCGGTTCTAAACTGTGCGCTTGTTACCTCATCAAACTGAGAAACCGCAATATAACCTATTTTTTTACCGTCCTCTTCCTCTATTCTATACTCAACTGTATCTATTTCCAGCTTTCTTCTTTCCAGTCTGAACTCTATTTCCTTGCCGCCTCGAAGTACGGTTACATTTACATAAGTGCCCTCTTCTCCTTTTATCTTGGTTACAACCTTGGAAAGCTCCTGACCTTCTATGCTCTCTCCTTCAACCTTGTATATTATATCTCCCGCCTGCATACCTTCCTCATAGCCCGAGCCTTTCGTAAAGGTTCTTACGACAGTTATAACACCCGTAGAAGGATCCTGACTTACCACAACTCCTATGCCGTAATATGTACCACTGGACGAGAGCGCAAACTCCTTGTACTCCTCTTCATTGTAATACACCGTATACTGATCGCCGAGGCTGTCCACAAGCCCTTTGTACATACCGTCCTGAATTTTTTCATTATCTATCTCGTTCAGGTAATACGAGTCTATGGCAGTATAAATCTGCCCCGACTTTGCCATTACCTCTTCCCAATTTATGGCTGCACCGGTTGTAGTGCTGACACTCTCCTCACTTCCTCCGTCGCCGCTTGCAACCGATAAATTTCTCGCAAAATCAAGCAGCAGCATCCTCATCTCTCTGCTGTTAAAAGCAAAAAAGCCAAATCCCACAACTGCCATTCCCGAAATAAAAATACCTATAAGAACTCCTAAAAAAAACTTTACTATACCTTTCATCTTTCAATCTCCAATCAAGGCGAAACATAATTCATAGGATTTACATACTGACCGTTCAATTTTACGCTGAAATGCAGATGCGGTCCCGTGGACATACCTGTTGAGCCTACTAAAGCCACCGTAGTTCCCTGACTGACCTCCTGCCCTACCGACACCGAGAGCTTTGAAGCATGCATGTACACGGTATATATGCCTTCTCCATGGTCAAGTATTACATGATTTCCCATAGAGTAATGGTAGGATGCGGAAATAACCGTACCCGATTTTGCCGCCACTATAGGAGTACCCGTGTTCGCCGCAATATCTATGCCATGATGAAAAGTTCCCGAGCCTCTCATTACTTCCTTTCGATAGCCGTACCCCGAGGTTATGTAGCGGCTTGCCGGCAAAGGCCATATCATACCCGAAGAAGAGTGCTTCGCACCTGTATCCGCTACCGTAGCGCCTGCCGAAAGCGCAGCCGCCTTTGCTCTTGCTGCCGCCTCAGCCTTGGCTTTTCTCTCCCTTTCCGCCTCAGCTATGAGCTTGTCGATATAGTCTTCTCTTTTTCCTATTTCAAGATCATATTCCTTGACCTTATCTCCCGCCTCCGCTATAAGTTCGCCAAAATCCCTTATCTGCGCCTCCTTGGCTTCCACAAGTCTTTCATTTTCAGACTTCTGAACCTCCAGCTCGGAAAGCAGCAGATTCAGCCCTGCTATGCGCTCCTCTCTTTCAGCCTTTTTATTTTCCGCATACTCCTTGGTTTCTTTATATTTTTCAACCAGATTGTTGTCGTATTCTGAAATTTCCATCATATATTCGGACTGATTAAGCAAATCCTCAACACTTGACGCTCCGAGAATAAGAGAAAAATAATCCGCATCTTCATTTTCATACATATATTTTACTCTCTTCTTCATAATGTCATACTGTTCTTTCTGCATATCATCAGCCACTTCTATTTCAAGCTTCAGTTTTTCAATTTTCTTTTCTTCCTTATCTATTTTCTCATTATAGGACTCCATCTTAGCCTCTATAGCCTGCTTTTTCGCATCCAGTTCCTCAATGGATTTCTTTATTGCATCTCTTTTAGCTTTAAGTTCCTCAACCTTTTCTTCAACCTTCTCCTTTTCAGCCTCCAGAGCCTTCTTCTCTCTGTTTTGCTGCTCTATCGTAGTTGCCGAAGGAATATAGGTATTCTCAAAAAATATTACGGTACAAAGAATTAAGAGTGCTGATACAAATATTTTCTTCTTACACATCTATATGCCTCCTGACTGTAAAAAAGCTGCCGACAAGTCCTATGCCTATACCCATACCCAAAAGAAGCGGTGTAAGTACCGCAAATTCCTCCTTTACATCCACAAAAACCAGTATGTTTACCAGAGTGTTGAACTTCTCGGAGAGCGCATTTACCGCCCTTTCATATATCAGATAGAGCATTCCCAAAGGAATTAACGCCCCTGCAAAACCCAGGGTAACTCCCTCTATAATGAACGGTGCACTTATATAAAAATCCGTCGCACCCACCATTCTCATAATAAATATTTCTTCTTTTCTTACCGCTATTCCCATAGCTATAGTAGTGCTTATGAGAAAAATCGCCACTCCCAGCAAAAGAAGAATAACCGTCATAGAAACAATCCCCGCTAAGGAATTGATTGCAGAAAAGCCCGTAGCCGTCGCACCGTTGCTGTTTACCTTTCTAACTCCTTCAAGTTCTCTTATATAGGTTACAATTTCCGGCTGTTTCTCCATCTCTTTCACATAAACCGTATAAGAATCGCTGTCCGCCAAGGGATTGTCATCTCCGAAAGTTTCCGCAAGTTCCGGCTTTAAGGAATTTTTCTTATAATTTTCCCAAGCCTCCTCCGCTGAAATATATATTACCTCCCGCACTTCCTCTCTGCTTCTTATCTGCTCTCCTATCTTTTTTTTGGCTTCCTCCGTTGTACCCTCTGTAAAAAACACGGTAATTCCGACATTCGACTCTGCCGACCTCATCATAAAATCAAAGTTGCTTACAATAAAGAAAAACAAACCAAAAATAAAAAGGCAGGCAGCAATAGTACCCACCGAAGCCAGAGAAAACATTCTGTTTCTGCGGATACCTTTCAGCCCCTCCCTTATACTGTGAATCAAAGTTCTAATTTTCATCTTCAACACCATTTTTTTCGTCACTCACAACTATTCCGTCTTTTAATTCTATTACTCGCTTATTCATCGCCCTGACTATTTCTATATTGTGGGTAACAATAACCACCGTTGTACCCTTTCTGTTTACTTCCTCAAGCAAACTCATAATTTCCTTTGAATTTCTCGGATCCAGATTACCCGTAGGCTCATCCGCAAGCAGTATCACCGGCTCGTTTACAAGCGCCCTTGCTATAGCGACTCTCTGCTGCTCTCCTCCCGAAAGCTCTTTCGGATATGCCTTTTCCTTATCCGTAAGCCCTACCATCTCCAACATCCTGGGTACTGTCGCACTTATTAACGAGGGACTTTTCTCAACGATCTGCATGGCAAATGCCACATTTTCATACACCGTCCTGTCTTTTAGCAGTCTGAAGTCCTGAAACACCATACCGATATTTCTTCTGTGCTTCGCAACCTGACTGTGTCTGAGTCTTTTAAGATTTTTGCCGTTTACAAAAATCCTGCCCTTTGTCACATTGATTTCTTTCATAAGCAGTCTTAGAAGCGTGGACTTGCCTGCACCGCTGTCGCCTATAACAAAAACAAACTCCCCTCTTTTTATTGTAATATTTACATTTTTAAGCGAGTTTGTTTCTCCGTTATTTTTGGACGAATAGTCTTTTGAAACATCCGACAGCATAATAGCCGGTATCTCCGTATCTGCAGCAACCCTTTCAGAGAATAGTCGCCTATTCTCTGAAAGTCTTTTTTTTCTTTGTGTATTTATCATTAATATTCCAAGTTCTCCATATAATTCATGTACTTCACTACCATCAGGGCTATCTTGAAGGTTATAGCATCATCAAAAACCCTTATATCCAGATTTGTAGTTTTCTGAAGCTTATCAAGACGATACACAAGGGTATTTCTGTGTATATAGAGCTGTCTTGAGGTTTCTGAAACATTCAGGCTGTTTTCAAAGAATTTGTTTATCGTCGACAAGGTTTCCTCATCAAATTCATCCGGAGATTTTCCGTCAAATATCTCCCTTATAAACATTTTACAAAGCGGCATAGGCAACTGATATATAAGTCTTCCAATACCGAGATTGTTATAGCCTACTATGTTGTGGTCCGCATAAAAAATCTTGCCTACATCAAGTGCCATCTTAGCCTCTTTGTAAGAGCGCGACACATCCTTTATCTCAGGAATTATGGTACCGTAAGAAATATGTACTGAGGACATCGCCTCCGAGTTCAGCATATCAAGCATTGTCTTTGCGACTTTGTCCATCTCCTCATAGCCTTCTTCCGGCTTCAGTTCTTTTACAACTATAATATAATTTTCATCCACCGCCGTTACAAAATCCTTGGATTTGCCTGTAAAAAGGCTTCTGACCGTTTCAAGCGCGTTAATGTCCTTTTCAGTTTTGGTTTCTATAACGAATACTATTCTCCTTGCCTCCGCCTCTATATGCAGCTTTTTCGCCCTGTTATAAATATCCACAAGAAGGAGGTTGTCCAAAAGAAGATTTTTTATAAAATTGTCCTTGTCATATCTCTCTTTGTAGGCTACTATCAGATTTTGAATCTGAAATCCCGCAAGCTTGCCTACCATGTATACATCATCATTATCTCCTCTTGCGAGAATTATATACTCAAGCTGTTGTTCATCAAAAACCTTGAAAAACTGATTTCCTGAAAGCACCTGACTTTCAGCAGGCGACTCGGCAAAGTTAAGCACCGCCTCCTCGTACTGCTCCGCATCTTCAAATGTTGATGCGAGATTCTTTCCCTCAGTATCCATTACACAAAAATCCACTCTGGTTATAATCTTCAGCCCTTCAATTGTACTCTGCAAAATCTGATTTGAAATCATCGGCTCACCTCTCGTCTTATTCTTTTTAGGAAAAAACTATACTATATCAATTCTACCATTCAATTGTGAAAAAGTAAAGAAAAGCCGACTCTTTAGAAAAATTTTTCTAAAGAGTCGGCTCAGTTTTCGTCCGATGTGAAGAGCCGCAAGCGGCTATTCATTAAATATTAGATAGCAAGTCCGGTTTCCTTGTCAAATACATGCATCTTTGAAAGGTCAAGAGCAAACTTAACATTGTCGCCTACTCTTGCTGTAGTACGAGGGTTAACTCTTGCAGTAAACTCTACATCGCCAACAGGGAAATAAAGGAATACTTCCGCACCAAGAAGCTCGTATACCTTAATGTTAGCCTCAAAAGTAGTGTCAGGAGAGTTGCTGATGAAAATCTCTTCATCATGAATATCCTCAGGACGGATACCGAACTCAACGGTCTTTCCTTCATATCCGCCCTCAAGAAGAGCCTTAGCCTTCTCAGACGGAATTTTTACCTTAAATCCTGCAAACTCAAGTGTAGCGCCGTCGCCATCTCTTCTTACAACCGCATCTATAAAGTTCATCTCAGGCGAACCTATGAAGCCTGCAACGAACTTGTTAACAGGGTTCTCATATAACTGCTGAGGAGTATCTACCTGCTGTATATAACCGTCCTTCATAACTACGATTCTTGTACCGAGTGTCATAGCCTCCGTCTGGTCGTGAGTTACATAGATAATTGTTGTTTCAAGTCTTTGATGAAGCTTGCTTATCTCGATACGCATCTGCACACGAAGCTTTGCATCAAGGTTTGAGAGAGGCTCGTCCATAAGGAATACCTTAGGATGACGAACTATAGCACGGCCCATCGCAACACGCTGTCTTTGTCCGCCTGAAAGAGCTGCAGGCTTACGCTCAAGGAGTTTCTCAAGATCAAGGATTCTGGCAGCATCATTTACAAGCTTCTTAATTTCTTCCTTAGGTGTCTTTCTGAGCTTAAGGCCGAATGCCATATTGTCAAAAACCGACATATGAGGATAAAGCGCGTAATTCTGGAATACCATTGCAATATCTCTGTCCTTAGGCTCCACATCATTAACTCTTCTATCTCCGATGAGAAGATCTCCGCTTGAAATTTCTTCAAGTCCCGCAATCATACGAAGTGTAGTAGACTTACCACAACCCGATGGACCTACGAAAATGATAAATTCCTTATCTGCAATTTCAAGATTGAAATCTTTAACTGCTACAAAACCGTTTGGATACTGCTTAGTTACATTTTTAAGTGATAAACTAGCCATG